>JAGRKQ010000209.1 GCA_020442235.1 Hyphomicrobiaceae bacterium
CCGCCCTGGAAGCGCACCACCACATCGGCGCGCTCGGACAGCCAGTCCACGATCTTGCCCTTGCCCTCGTCGCCCCACTGGGCGCCCACGACCACAACATTCGCCATTTTCGTTTCACGTCCTCACCTGGATACGGCGTCTGCAATGCCACGGCGGACCATGGCGGCACAAGCGCGCCTTCGGTCTTCGCCCTAACGAAGAGCTAAGGCTTTGGGTGCACAATCGGCCACCGCGAGAAGAACCGACAAGCGCAGAATGACGGCCATCACCTTTCCGACCGACATCGTGACATCCAGCGCCCGCGTCCAGCGTGCGCTTTCCGCGCTGGTCTCGCTGAGCGGACACAAGATGGATCTCGAGGCCTATTTCACCGAGGCCGCACGCCATCTGTGTGATCTCTATTCGGCTTCCTTCGCCTTGATTGCCGTCAAGCCGGAGGGCTCGGAGGACGATGCGCTCGACGTCATCCTGGTTCGCGATGGCGCGGTGGAACGCATCGCCCATTGCGCTTCCAGCGGCCCCAATTGCGCCTGCAACGTCGTTCTGCATGAAGGCCAGCGCTACATCGAAAGCGGTTTCAACCTGGCAACGCCCCTGTGCCCCGCGCGCCTCGGCGCACCGGCCAAATCCTATTTCGGCCACGCCATCACCGATGCCTTCGGCACCGTGATCGGCGTCGTTGCCGCCTACAGCCACGCCAATCTCGACATCGACACCTGGACCGAGCCGGTCCTGGCGCTTTATGCCAATCGTGTCGGCATCGAGATCGCCACCAAGCGCGAGGCGGAAGCGCGGGCGCGGCTTCTCGCCGAACAGCAGGCTCTGTCTGCACGCCTTGCCGAGGAGGCCGCAGCGCGCGCCACCGCCGAAGAAACCCTGCGCGAGGCGATTCGCACCATTCCCGACGCGCTGGTGATTTACGACGCCGAGGACCGGCTGCTGATCTGCAACGAGGCCTACAGGCGCATCTATCACGCCTCGGCGCCGGCCATCGTCGAAGGCGCGACCTTCCGCTCCATCATCGAATACGGCCTGGAGCGCGGCCAGTATCCGCAGGCCGGATCCAGTGATGCGGAGCGTCATGTTTGGCTGGAAGATCGTCTTGCCCAGCATCACCTGCCCATGTCCCAGCTGGAACAGCAGACCAATGACGGGCGCTGGCTCTCGATCCACGAGCGCCGTTCGCAAAGCGGTTTCACCGTCGGCGTGCGCTACGACATCACCACATTGAAGCTTCAGAACGAAGCGCTCGAAGGTCAGGCCGAGGAGTTGAAGCGCTACGCCTCCGTCGCTTCGCACGATCTTCAGGAACCCCTGCGCAAGATCGAACTCTTCGCCGATATCCTCAAGGAAGCGGTGGAAACCGGCAACAAGGCCGATATGGACCGGGCGCTGTCCGTCATGGTCAAATCCGCCAAGCGCGGCCGCACGCTCGTCAAGGCGCTTCTGGAAAGCGCACGCATGCGCTCGCGCGAAATGCACCGCGAACATTTCCGCATGGACGAGATGGTCAAGGAACTGGCCGCCTACCTGATGACCGGCGACAGCCGCGAGGTGGCCTTCTCCTTCGACATGGCACCGCTTGAGGTCCGCGCCGACCCCGCCCTCATGACCCAGGTGCTCCAGAACCTGTTCACCAATGCCATCCGCTACACCAAGCCGGGTGAGGCGCCGAAGGTTGCGATCGCTCTCAAGCCCGATCCGCAGCACATCGGCAGCTGGCGCCTCAGTGTGCGCGACGAAGGCATCGGCTTCGACATGACCCGCAAGGCTGACATCTTCGCCCCGTTCAAGCGCCTGGTCTCACGCAGCCAGATCGAAGGGACGGGCGTCGGGCTTTCCACGGTCAAGATGATCGTCGACAAGCATCGCTGGGCGATCGACGCCGAAAGCGCGCCTGATGCAGGAGCGACCTTCTACATCGTGATTCCGGGAGAAGACGCAGCCTTTGCCGATTCCGACGGCCTCGATCACAGCGCCGGCGAAGGCATCTCTTCCGTCGCCTGAAACGCGCGGAACAAGAGGGACCGGCTGTCGATAAACCGTCAGCGGAAGATGGCGGAAGGCCGGGCACGCCGAAAGGGTTAGCCCTTGGGCTTGAAGAAATCCCAGTCGATGCCGCCAGACATCCAGTAATCGATGATCATCTGCGACAGCGTGTGGCTCGCCGCCTCGCTCGCTTCCTTGGTGAGCGCGGCATTGGCTCCGAGCGCGCGGGCTTCGTTCAGCACCTCTGCCTCGTCCGAAGTCGTCAGCACGATCACCGGGATTTCGGACAGCACATCGCTCTGGCGGCGATGCTTGAGGAAGGTGAAACCGTCCATCACCGGCATGTTGAGATCAAGGATGATGAGATGCGGCATGATCCCGCCGGGCTTCACGCCATCGCTGACGACATCCAGCCCCTTCTGGCCATTTTCCGCTTCGAGAATATGGACCTTGTGCGGCGACTGCTCCAACGCGCGCGAGACCAGAAACCGGTCATCTTCATCGTCATCGACCAGAAGGACGACGATATCGGCCTTTTTCGGATCGGTTGCACGTGTCATCGACAAATCCCGGTCTCACCCTCTTGAGGATGAGAGATAAAGCCATAAAAAAGTTTCGCATTGCCTTGCAAGACTGGACAATGCTTACGCAGCAGTTTCACCTCAACGGGCGGAATGCAAGCCAAATTCAACCGCATCCACAGGCGATACAACCACCGCGCTATTAACGTAACGCTAATATATGATAATCAGGTGCAGGCATCAAAACTAGGCCCCGCGCCCTTCAAACAAAGTACGGGTGCATGAAAAAAGAGGCCCCCCTCGCCTATCTTTTCCTGACGTTGACGGCGCTGTTCTGGGCGGGCAACGCCATTGCCGGACGCCTGGCGGCCGGTATCGTTCCGCCGCTCGGCCTGACGGCGATTCGCTGGTGCCTGACGGTGGGCGTCCTCTTCGTCATCGCCCGGCCCTACCTGAAGGACGCGATGCCGCTGATCCGCCGGCGCTGGCGTTATCTGGCGCTGATGGGCGCCATCGGCTTTGCCTTCTTCAACATGGCGCTCTATGGCGCCCTGAATTTTACAACCGCCCTCAACGTTGCCATCGAGCAGTCGGCGATGCCGGTGATCATCCTCGTCGCGGTCTGGGTTCTCTACCGCGACCCCATCCTGCCGGCGCAGTGGTTCGGGGCGGGCCTGTCGGTTTTCGGCGTTCTCGTCACGGTCAGCCAGGGCGACTTCATGCGCCTTGCAACCTTCCAGGTGAACATCGGCGACGCGATCATGCTGGCCGCCGTGATCGCCTATTCGCTCTATTCGGCAGCCCTGAAAAAACGCCCGCAAATACCCTGGCAGGCTTTCATGTTCTGCCTCGCTGTCGCGGCGGCACTGTTCGCCCTGCCTTTCGGCATCGCCGAAGCGCTTTCGGGCCGGTTGCCGGCGCCGGACTGGCGCAGCTTCGCCCTCATTGCCTATGTGACGATCTTCCCGTCCCTCTTCGCTCAGGTGCTTTATCTGAAGGGCGTCGAGATCATCGGCGCCGGCCGGGCCGGGCTCTTCATCAACCTCGTGCCGGTCTTTGCCGGCATCCTGGCGGTGACCGTCCTCGGCGAGACGTTCCAGACCTATCACGCGGTGGGTTTCGGCCTCGTTCTGACCGGCATCGCCATCGCCGAAATCGCCGCAAGGCGGGCCTGAGCGGCATCTTCGCGATTTTTTAGCCTTGCCGTATTTTTCCTGTTGAATGTGACAGCGCGAATGCGTATGTCGCGCTTGCCCAAAGTCGCACGTGCCTGTGGGCGCCTCCCGCATTCCCTTGCGGGACAGGACACCCGGGATCGATCCGATCGCCGGGCGCGAGCCGGAAGCCGGTTCGCAGGCGCCTTGAAGCAACGACGGTGCGGGCTTTTTTGGTCTCTGCCGGTTTTCCAACAACCGGGGTTACTGAAGAGGCACACCATCATTGCCGGCGTGCGGTGGGGGCGACCCTTCCAATCCAAGGCATAGGGGAACGGATCGGCCGTGCCGGTACCGTTCATGTTTCGCGCTCTTGCCGGGCGCGCACGCTGCCGCGTCTCCACCACGCGCAGCGAGCGTACCGGCAACCGCGAGGGACCTTGAGATTGTGAAGGAACCGCTGCGATGATGACGGACCGCATTCGCGATTTTCTTGCCACCCGACGCCCCGAGGGCCCCTGCCTCGTCGTCGANNCGATGTCGTGCGCGACAATTATGCCGCCTTCCGCCACGCCCTGCCCGACAGCCGCATCTTCTATGCGGTGAAGGCGAACCCGGCGCCGGAAGTGCTCTCGCTGCTCGCCGGGCTCGGCTCTTCCTTCGACTGCGCTTCCGTGGCCGAAATCGACATGGCGCTGACCGCCGGCGCCACGCCGCAGCGCATTTCCTTCGGCAACACGATCAAGAAGGAACGCGACATCGCGGCGGCCTTCGAGCGCGGCGTGCGCCTCTTTGCCGTCGACTGCGCCGCCGAGGTGGAAAAGGTTTCCCGCGCAGCCCCCGGCGCGCGCGTCTTCGCCCGCATCCTGACCGATGGCGAGGGCGCCGAATGGCCGCGGTCGCGCAAGTTCGGCTGCGTGCCCGCCATGGCCGTGGACATCCTGGAGCTTGCCCGCCGTCTCGGCCTCGAAGCCTATGGCGTCTCCTTCCATGTCGGCTCGCAGCAGACCCAGCTCGGCGCCTGGGACCGCGCGCTTGGCGAAGCGGCGACGATCTTCCGCGCCCTTGCCGACAAGGGCATCCAGCTGAAGATGGTCAATATGGGCGGCGGCTTTCCGACCCGCTACCTCAAGGACGTGCCGGAGGCCGAAGCCTATGGCCGCGCCATCTCCGACGCCATCCTGTCGCATTTCGGCAACCGCCTTCCCGAGACGATCATCGAGCCGGGCCGC
>JAGRKQ010000210.1 GCA_020442235.1 Hyphomicrobiaceae bacterium
GGTGAGCGGGGAGGGGATCGAACCCTCGACCAGCTGATTAAAAGTCAGCTGCTCTACCACTGAGCTA
Source organism: Hyphomicrobiaceae bacterium (assembly GCA_020442235.1). Taxonomy (GTDB): domain Bacteria; phylum Pseudomonadota; class Alphaproteobacteria; order Rhizobiales; family MH13; genus JAGRKQ01. Next base: position 68 of record JAGRKQ010000210.1, read on the forward strand.
CCCGCCCGTTCCGCATGCGCGGATCACCACGCCATCGGACCGGGACGCCTTACAACAGCCGGGTCGAGGCTGGCAACAGCCGCAAGATCAGATGCCGGGAAGGCGCTGCCCGTCGTGAATGGCCGGAAAGCAGGTCGCAAGCCCATGCCCGAGAAGCTGGGCGCAGCGCATGGCAGCGGCGGCCGGATCGGCGAAGGGGCCGGCAACAAGGCGCAGATCGAGCGCACCGGATTCGGTCTGGCGCAGAAGAATGCGCGGTTCCAGATCGCCGAGAAGGATGCGGTGCTCCGTCTGCAACGTGCTCCACAGCCGGTCGAGATCCTCAAGGCTGCCCGCCGTGCCGATGTCGATGGCAAAGGGCAGGGTGGTGGAAACCGGCACGCCCGCCTGCGGTCGGATGCTGCCCGTTGTCATCGGATCGGGCGTTTCGGTTCCCGCGATCTCTTCGCCGGCACCGGGGCCGACCACACGCGGCGCGACTTCGCTCGTTTCCATCGGGCGCACGTCGACGACGACAGACCCGCCCGGCACCTCGACGGCTTCGGGGGGCATCGCCTGCGCCATCGGTATGGAGCCCGAATCCGGCACAACGCCCGGAAGCTGCGGATCGCCGCCCGCTTCCAGAACGGCAAGGCGGCGCGACAGGCTCTGCGCGCCGGCGCGCATTGCGGCGACTTCCTCGCGCAGGGCCCGCAATTCGCCGCGAAGCTGGCTGAGTTCAGCCGGGTCGACACGCCGCAATGCCGGGTCGATGGAGCCGGTGGTGACGGGATCGACGCCCATGCGGTCGACCGAGGCAAGCCGCGGCGAGGGAGCCGGCAGAAGGGTGAAGCTCGCTCCGGCAACGGCAACGGCGGCGAGTGCGCCCATGATCCAGCCCGCCGTGGCCGCGCGGCGGCCGGCGTGATCAGGTTCCCTCAGGGTTGAACGGGCGCGCTTCGGCGCTTTCGACATGCCCGGTTTCTCCTCGAATCGGGGTATCGAGATTCGCCGAAGAGGGTTAACGAAGTCTCGCATCTTGTCCAACCGTGTGGCCCCTGAGTCGGCCCGCTTGTGGGGACAACGCAACCGGAGGGGAAAGTTCATGGCGGATCGGTCCGGCCTTGCCGTCATTCTGGCCGCTGGCGAAGGCACGCGGATGCGCTCGTCCCTGCCGAAAGTGCTGCATCCGGTGGGGGGGCTGGCGCTTGTCGGCCATGTCATCAAGGCGACCCTTGCCGCTGGAATCTCCAGGCGCGTGGTGGTGGCCGGCCATGGCGCCGAAGCGGTATCGGCAGCGGTCCGCACGCTCGATGACAAGGCTGCGATTGCGATCCAGACAGAACGGCTCGGCACCGCCCATGCGGTTCTTGCCGCGCGTTCTGCGCTGGAGGAGGGCGCGGACGACATCGTCGTTCTGTTCGGCGACGGGCCGCTGATTACGGCCGAAACGATTGCTGCCGCGCGTGCGAAGCTGGCCGAGGGCGCGGCGGTTGTCGTCGTCGGCTTTCACACCGATGCGCCGACCGGCTACGGGCGCCTTCTGATGCAGGGCGATGCGCTTCTGGCGATCCGCGAGGAAAAGGATGCCAGCACGGAGGAGCGCAAGGTAACCTTCTGCAATTCCGGCATCATGGCGCTTTCGGGAAGCGAGGCGCTTGCGCTTCTGGATGCGGTCGGCAATGCCAACGCCAAGGGCGAGTATTATCTCACCGACTGCGTCGAGATCGCCCGTGCGCGCGGCCTTGTCGTCACCGCGATCGAGGCGGACGCCGAAGAGGTGGCCGGTGTCAACAACCGGCTGGAACTGGCGGTGATGGAGACCGCCTTCCAGAAGCGCGCCCGCGAGGCGGCGCTGATGGCCGGTGTGACCTTGCAGGTTCCCGATACGGTGATCTTTTCCCACGACACGGTGCTGGAAAGCGATGTCGTGGTCGAGCCCTATGTGGTCTTTGCCGAAGGGGTGAAGGTCGCGGCCGGCGCGCGCATCCGCGCCTTTTCCCATCTTGAGGAAGCCGATGTCGGACCGGGGGCGGAAATCGGCCCCTATGCCCGGCTGCGTCCTGGCAGCGAAATCGGCGAGGGCGGTAAAGTCGGCAATTTCGTCGAGATGAAGAAGGCCGTGCTCGGCCCCGGCGCCAAGGTCAATCACCTGACCTATATCGGCGATGCGGAGATTGGCGCGAAGGCGAACATCGGTGCCGGCACCATCACCTGCAACTATGACGGCGTGAACAAGCACAAGACGGTGATCGGGGAAGGGGCCTTCATCGGGTCCAATTCCTCTCTGGTGGCTCCGGTCACGATCGGAACCGGCGGCTATGTCGGCTCGGGCAGTGTCATCACCAAGGATGTTCCCGATGGCGCCCTGGCGATTGCCCGGGGCCGTCAGGTGACCTTTCCCGGTAAGGCCCCGAAGCCTCGGCCGAAAACCAAGGGTTAGTGCAGTGCGGTAACGGCTTTCTCAGTCTTGTCGGGCATGCTGGGGCTTCCTGATGGGGACAGGTCCGTCAGACAGGGAAAGACGTTTTGATTTGGCGCTTCGTGCCGGATCGCATTAGCCCCTTGAGACGACATCGATCAGGCGGCTTGGAAGGACAGCCATGTGCG
>JAGRKQ010000022.1 GCA_020442235.1 Hyphomicrobiaceae bacterium
GACACGGCCCGGTTCGCCGGCTTTCGCGATGCCCTTGCCGCAGCCTTGCAGAAAACCTGGGCCCGCAGCCGCTTTGATTATCTGGTCAACAATGCCGGCCATGGAACCCATGCGCTGATCGCCGAGACCACCGAAGACCAGTTCGACGCGCTGGTGAACGTTCATCTCAAGGGCGTCTTCTTCCTGACCCAGACATTGCTGCCGCTTCTGGAAGACCATGGCCGGATCGTGAACCTTTCCACCGGCCTTGCCCGGTTCTCCCTGCCCGGCTACGCGGCCTATGCCGCCATGAAGGGCGGGGTTGAGGTTTTCACGCGCTATCTTGCCAAGGAACTCGGCCCGCGAGGGATTGCCGTCAACACCATCGCGCCCGGCGCAATCGAGACCGATTTCGGCGGCGGTGCCGTGCGCGACATTCCCGAGATCAACCGGATGGTCGCCGAAACCACCGCGATGGGCCGCGCGGGGCAGCCGGACGACATCGGCGAGGCCATCGCCAGCCTTTTGACCGGGGGCAGCCAGTGGATCACCGGCCAGCGGATCGAAGTTTCCGGCGGCCAGAACCTCTGAGCGGACCGGAACGCGCCCGCGCGCAAGACCCCCGCAACGCCAGACCCGACACCTTCACACAAGGACACCGACCATGCGCTATCGTCGTCTCGGCCACAGCGGCCTTTTCGTTTCAGAACTTTGCCTCGGCACCATGACCTTCGGCGGATCGGAAGGCATGTGGGGCCAGATCGGCACGCTTCAGCAAGAGGAGGCGGATGCGCTGGTGCGCACCGCCCTCGATGCCGGGGTCAACTTCATCGACACGGCCAACATCTATGCCAACGGCCGGAGCGAGGAAATTCTCGGCCAGTCCCTGAAGAACCTCGGCGTTGCCCGCGAGGACGTCGTGATCGCCACCAAGGTGCACGGCCCGATGGGCGAAGGACCGAATGCGCGCGGCGCCTCGCGCGGGCACATCCTCGATCAGGCGAAGGCAAGCCTGAAGCGGCTGCAGCTGGACCACATCGACCTTTACCAGATCCACGGCTTCGATCCGGTCACGCCGATCACGGAGACGCTGGAAGCCCTCGATACGCTCGTCCGGCAGGGCCTTGTGCGCTATCTCGGCGTTTCCAACTGGGCGGCCTGGCAGATCGTCAAGGCGGTGGGGATCACGCAAGCCCGTCGGCTCGCGCCGATCGCCTAGCTGCAGGCCTATTACACCCTCGCCGGGCGCGATCTGGAGCGCGAGATCGTGCCGATGCTGACGAGCGAAGACATCGGGCTGATGGTGTGGAGCCCGCTTGCCGGCGGCTTCCTTTCCGGCAAGTTCGACCGCGACGGCAAGACCGCAGAAGGCCGGCGGGTCAATTTCGACTTCCCGCCGGTCGACAAGGACCGCGCCTATGATGCGGTCGACGCGATGCGCGCGATCGCCGTCAACAAGGGCTGCACCGTGCCGCAGATCGCTCTTGCCTGGCTTCTGCATCAACGCGTGGTGAGCAGCGTCATCCTCGGTGCCAAGCGGGTCGACCAGCTGACCGACACGCTCGGGTCGACCGAGATCGCCCTCTCTTCGGACGAACTTGCCCTCCTCGACAGCCTGACCCGGCTGCCGGCGGAATATCCCGGCTGGATGATCGAGCGGCAGGGCGCCTATCGCGCCGAGCAGCTGCGTGCGCTTCAGCGCTGATCGGAAACGCTGACGGACACACAGGCGGGGCGTCCTTACTGGGCGCCCCGTTTTTTCCGCTCACGCCGATCTCGCGTCGCTTGATGGCTCCGCAGGGGCGCCCGAAAGGGCGGGACGCCGTCGCATCCTGCGGCGCGCTTGCGGCAGACATCCGCCGTCTTTATCCCGGCTTCCTGCTCCCGCAGTATCCCGATGGTCTGTTCTTCCGTGAGCCGGCTGCGTTTCATTCGTCCGTCTCATGGTTGGGCTCGTTTCTGTTCATGGTCAGCAGGTGATATGTTTTGAACGCTGCGAGTGCGCGGTTCGAAGCGAACATGCAATCGGACGAGATCATGGCAACCACACTCTTTGACATGAGCGTCCCGACGTTTCTGCAGACGGTGCGCGCCGTCCGTGGTTTTCTGGAAAAGGCGTCAGCCTATTGCGCGGCGTCTGGTGCCGATCCGGACGAGTTCGTGACGGCGCGTCTGTTTCAGGACATGGCGCCGTTTTGGTTCCAGATCGAATGTATCGACAACTACTCAGCTTGGGGGATCGAGGCCATGCGAACGGGGGCCTGGACGCCTCCTGAGCTGGCACAAATTGTCCCTTTCGCCGCTTTGCAGGCACGGATGGCAGAAACAGAGGCGGCGCTCGAGGCGTTCAGAGCCGAAGAGGTGAATGCTTGGTCAGGCAAAGAACTCAACATCGGAATTACGCATGTCAGCCCTCAGCCGACCGCGTTCACATCGGAAACGTTTCTCTTGTCGTTTCTCCTGCCAAACTTCCATTTTCACGCCGTCACGGCCTATGACATCCTGCGCACGCGCGGTGTGCCAATAGGCAAACGTGACTATGAAGGCCAATTGCGAACGAGACAGGCCTGACAGGATGCACTCAACCTTCTCAAACCAGCGCCTTCCTTACCGGGCCGGTTTTCACGTAAGCCCCACGTAAGCACTTGGCGGGAAATTCGAGCGTATTCTCGGATAGAGACTTTTGAGAGCGAATCATGAAAACTGATTATTTTCAGTAGGTTATCGTGCTCTAGCGTGCTCTGTCGCGCAATTCGGAAAGGCCATTTAACCAGCTCCGAAGGCAGAGGTCACAGGTTCGAATCCTGTCGGGTGCGCCATTTTCTGCCGGACTGATTCACGCTTTCGGCTTCGCCTCAAACGATCAGGCCGGTATGGCTTGTTTGAACTTTGATGTTCAAAGCGCGCCATCTTTTCGCTCATGCCGATCTCGCTTCGCCGATGATCTCCGGCGCGTCGGGCGGCGAACGGGGCAACTCCGGCCCCCATATTCTGGCCAGTTATCCCGCAGGCACGATGATCTGCTCGCCCGGCAGGACGAGGTCCGGGTCGCGGCGACCGTTGCGGTCGGGGCCGATGCGTCCGTCGGCAAGCGCGGCATCGAAGGCGGGATTGGCGGCGATCAGGTCGAAAAGATCGACCGAATGTGCCTCGGCGATGTCCCACAGCGTATCGCCCGTCTCGACGATGTGGATGCGCGGTGCGGGTGGCAGGTCCGCCGCGCCAGGTGACCCGGTTTCGGGTTCCGTGCCACCGGGATCCTGGAGGGGCGGGGTGTCGCCGGCACTGTCCGGATCGGCATCGTCGTCAGTGGCGCCGGGATCGTCCTCGCCTGACGGATCGGGTGCGGGGATGTCCGGCCCGGAAACATCGGGGCCCGTGTCGTCGGCGGGCGGATCATCCGGCGCGTCGGGGGAAGCCGGATCTGTGAGTGCGGGATCGTCTTCGGCCTCGGCCAGATCGTCGGCGATGTCTTCCACGAGGCTGGTATCGACCTCCGGCAGGCGCGTGCGGTAGCCGGGATCGACGTCCAGCCGGAGCCCCGGCATCAGCGTTTCGGCAAAGCGGGTCAGGCCTGTCAGGCTGCGCGGGCTCGTATCGGCCTCGCGGATCACCTCGCCGATGAACAGCGGATCGGCGAAATCATAGGAAGGCGCGCTGTCTTCAAGCCCAAGCTCGCGCACGCGCAGCGCGTAGAGTTCCGGCACGGTGAGACCGACATAGGCATCGCTGTCGGCGGCAAGGGCGGCGCGCGGCGCGCCGCGATAATAGGCGTCCGTCTCGCCATCATGGGCAGCGTCGGAAACGGCATGCACGCCGCGCTCGATGAAGCGCTCCAGAACGCCTTCGTCCTCCATGCGGGCAAGAAGATCGAGCCCCTCCGCCGGGGTCATGCCGGTCGCCTCGAACCAGTCGGCGAGGAAAGGGACGGCGCTTTGCCGGTCGCCGCTGTGGTTGGAGATGCGCCGCGCCACGTCCCGGTCGACGCCGGCGGCGACCAGAAAATCCTCCATCGGGCCTTCGTTGGAGGCGTTGTAGGCCGCGCTCTTGTAGCGCCCGTAAATGAGTTCGCCGCCCAGCATCACCGCCCAGCCGAGCGGCCCGGTCAGTGTCGAAACGGTGGTGCCGAAGGCGCGCCTTGCGCCGAATGCGGCGAGTTTCGCCGCAAAGCGTCCATTGCCGAAAACGCCCTTGGCCCCGGCGGAGACGAGGCCGTCGACGGTCAGAAGGCCGGTGGCGGCGATCTGCGGCAGCCGGGCGGCAAGCTCCTGCTCAAAGCTGCCGTTGCCGTAAGCGTCAACAAGGCCTTCGCCGATGCGATAGGTGTTGCTGGCAAGATAAAGAAGCCGAAGGCCCAGCGTCGCCCCGGGATCGTGGATGGCCAGTTTGCGCTGGGCCATGCGGTCCCACAGAACCGTGGGTCCGCCGCCGTTCGCCCCCGCGCCGATGGCCGCCTTGACTGAGGGCAGGTGGCTGGCAAGAAGCCCGGTGACCTGCGTCGCATCGCGCAGCGTATAGGCGGAGAAAAGCACGCCGAAGCCGATCTCGCCCGGCGTGATGCGCCCGCCGCCCAGCGTATCGGCCTGGGTGTAGACGCCAAGCGCATAAAGCACCGTGGAAACGCTGCGCAGCCCCAGCGAGGCGGCGGGTCCGGTCAGGATGCCGGCGACATCGGAACCGGGAACGGTCGTATAGACCTCCTTGGCGGCGGAAAGGACGCTGCGGATGGAGCGGATTTCGCCCGGCGTGGCGTCGATGCCGGGGATGAGCAGTTCTTCGACAGCCGTCTGGTAGCGCGACTTGTCCGGTCCCTCCAGCGTGTAGGCCGCGCCGAGTTCCTGCCGGATGAGGGGGTTGCCGCCGCCGGTGGATGCGTGGCTCGCCGAGGCCATGAGCAGCGTGACGGGATCGTCGGCAAGCCGGTCGAAGGCGCCGGGATCGTCCTCGGTGCCGAAGATCGGCTGCAACAATCCGCTTTCGGCCAGAAGCGGCAGATCGCCCGGCGTCGTGCCGTCGAGGGAACGCAAGGCATTGAGCTGTTGCAGCGTGGCGAAGGTTTGTGCGCCCTGAGAAATCAGCCTCTCGACGATGGCCGCCTTGTCGCGGTCGTGATCGGGATTGGCAAGCTTCCATGCGATCAGCGCGTCGAAGGCGGCTTCCTCGCCGGCCAGGGCTTCGGCGGCGGTGATGTTGGTGACGAGATCCTGATCGTGTTCCAGAAGCGCGGCAAACAGCGCCGCATTGTCCTCGGCCAGCCGGTCCGTGCCGCGCGCGATGGCCTCAAGATACTGCCGCGCGGCGTCTTCATCGCCGATGGACAGCGCATCTTCTGCCAGCGCCCCGGCAAGGCTCACCCCGTGCCCGTCGGCAATCGCTTCGCTGAGGTGAAGGTCGATGGCGCCGGCGTCGAGAGGTTCGCCGATGGCCTCGAACCGTTCCCGCATTGCGCTGGCCAGCGTGAGGGCAAGATCGGGCCCGTAGCCGGCCCGGTTGGTCGCGCCGGAAAGGATCGCAAGGTCTTCAACGGCATAGGCAAAGCGCGAAGACATGCCGCGGGAGACATAGGCGCCGTAAAGCGCATCGAGGATCACATCGGCCTGCGCCCCCTCGCCACTGTCCTGAAGCACGGCTTCGGTCAGAAGGCGCACCATGCGGGTGTGGCGGCCGGCATCGCTGCCGGAAAAGGCCCCGGATTCGGCAATCTCGGCAAGCCGTGCCAGCGCGCCGAGTGCGGAATGTTCTTCTTCCTGCCAGCCGCGCACGGACTGGGCATAGGCATCGAAGAGAAGACCCTCATAGCTGTCGGCGATCCTTTGGCCCTCGGCTCCGTCCTGGGCGGCCTTGCCGATGATGGCGGCAGCATTGTCGATGGCCGCATCGGCGCTGGTTTGATGGCGCGGGTCGTCCACCGTGTGGATGGAAAGCACATCATCAAGCTCGCCCTGAAGATGATCGGCGATGAGAGCGGCAATCTCCGGCGGGGCGATCGTCGCCAGCTCGGCCCCGCGCCGCAGCCGGGCTTCCTCGTCATATTCTTCCACCGGCACCTGAAGCGTTTCGTCCGGCACGAAGACCCCGTCTTCATCGAGATAGGGGCCGGCCGCCTCGGCCGTGTCGATGCTGTCGAAAAGCCCGTGCTCCCCGGCGATGATGCGCGTTGCATCGGCGATGGAAGCGCGCAGTTCCGGATCGGTGACGGCAAGAAGAAGCGTGTCGGCGGTCTGGAGCCCGCCCTCCAGCCCGTCCTCGGCAAAGGACTGCTCGATCTGAAAGACGGTCTGGTCGGTGATGCGCCGGTTGCGCAGCTGCGTCTCGCTTTGTCCCAGCAGCGCGGCGACTTCGGGCGTGAAGACACCGGCCTCATCCAGCGTTGCGGCAAGGTCGAAGGCCGCTTCGGCGATGCGGTCCGGCGTCGGGCTGCCCTGCCCGGCATGCACGTCCACCCGGTAGCGGGCGCGGTCGGCCTCGCTCTCGTTGAGGCGCGCGTTGGCGTCGATGGTCGTCGTCAGCAGCGCGTCCAGCGCCGCGGCGGTGTCCTGCGGCGAATGCGCCGGCGGGTCCATGGCATAGGGCGGCATGCCGGCGGCAAGGGCACTTTCATAGGCCGCCAGTTCGCTGACCGCCGCGTTGTGGGCCTCGGCTGCCGAGACGATGGCGCTTTCGGGGCTCTGAGCGGCGGGCGGGGCGCTAGCCGGCGGCGGGGCATTCCAGTGTTCGGCGGCATTGGCCGAGATCGGCGTTGAATGCGTTTGTGGCGGGGTCGGGGCTGCGGGCGTTTGAGCGCGCGCGCGCGCCCGTGCGGCCTGCTCTTCCATGCGGTCGGCGGAGCCGAAAAATCTGGGGCCTGCGGTCGGGGGATCCGCAGGCGGAACGCTGTTCCAGATTCGGCCGCCTTCAAGGATCGGCATGGTGTGCTCGCAACCTCCCAGGACAGGAGATCGCAAGGCTAGCAGGCTTTTGCGGGCCGGTCAGGCGGAATCTTGACCAAACGTAAACCCCCGGAACGCCTGCGCGTTCCGGGGGCGTTTCTGCCGGCATCGTCAGGAGGGGCGATCATGATGCCGGCAGGTTCGCCTGCCTCAGGAGGCGGGCAGGATCACGGTGTCGATGACGTGCACGACGCCATTCGACTGATCGACATCGGCCTGGGTGACGGTCGCCACGCGCCCGTTCTCGTCCTCGATCAGGATGGTGTCGCCATCGGTGCGCACCATCAGGCGGCAGCCGCCGACCGTGGTGACCGGGTGCATGCCGCCATCATCGGCGACCATGCCGCGGATGGCATCGGCCATGGCATCGGCCTGAACGACGTGGCAGCCGAGAACGGTCTGAAGCTGCTCAAGGTTTTCCGGCTTCAGAAGATCCTCGACCGCGCCTTCGGGAAGGGCGGCGAAGGCGTCGTTGGTCGGCGCGAAGACGGTGAAGGGGCCTTCGCCGGAAAGCGTGTCGACGAGGCCGGCAGCCTGAACAGCCGCAACCAGCGTGGTCAGATTGTCGGCGGTGGAGGCGTTCTCCACGATGGTGCGGTCCGGATACATTTCCGCGCCGCCGACCATCGGCAGGTGATGCGCGGCAAGCGCGATGGTGGCGCCGAGCGCGGTGCTGGCAACGAGCGTGGCGGCGATCGTCTTGATCGGTTTCATGGATTTGTCCTTCCTGTTCCTCTGGCCGGGATTGATGGATCGGCCTGTTTTCATGCGGCCCGCGGGCTCTCCCACCGGGCTTGCAGGCGAAGAAACGGGAAGGGTTTCGGGAAAGTTTCGCAGCTTGCCGGAAAAACGGCTTCACGAAACCGTGAAGGCTCAGACGCCAAGCGCGGCACCGGCAACGACCAGCGCCCCGGTCGGCCCGCCGGTCGGCGATCCGCCAAGAGGCTCGTCCGTCACCGCCAGCGTCACGCCGGGACGCAGCAGCGGACGCAGGCGGGCCTCGACGGCAAGCGGCAGCCCGCGTGGCGGCAGAACGCCGAGCGAGACGGGCGCCTCGCCTTCCACGATGGCCCACAGCTCGTGGTCGCGTCCGCTTGCCAGCGGCGGCAGGGTCGAGGCGAAGGTGAAGGCTGCGCGGGCCGGATCGTAACGGGCGATCAGCGTGCCCTCGCCCGCACCGGCAAGGCTTGCCAGGATTTCCACCCCGCCGGAGGGCGCCGCTAAGCGCTCATAGACGAGCGCGCCAAGGGCGATGGACAGGCAAAGCGCCAGCGAGACGCTGGCCATGCGCCAGAAGGCAAGGCTGGCCCACACTCCGCGGGGCGGTGTTCCGGCAGCGGGCGCGATGCGTTGGGAAATGGCCGCGAACAGATGGTCTGGTGGTGCGACGGCCTCAACGCTTTCAGCCAATGGCGCAAGTCGCGTTTCCCAGACTTCGACACGCGCGGCGAAACCGGGATCGGCGGCGATCCGCGCGCGTGCCGCCGCTTCGTCCTCGCGGCCAAGAAGGCCGAGCACGAATTCGCCGGCAAGGGCGTCGTCATCGTCGATGTCGTCCGTCGCGCTCATCGCATCCTTCGTGTTTCGGGGCGGGAATCCAGGGCCCGCCGGTTTGCGGGCTTACCCGCCAAGGCAATCGCGCAGGGCGATCAGGCTGCGCCTGAGCCAGGTGCGCATGGTGTTGAGCGGCACGGCATAATGCGATGCCAGCTCGTCATATTTCCACCCCTCGACATAGGCCTTCACCACCGCGCCGGCCTTGTCCGCATCAAGCTCGCCGAGACAGGCGGCGATGCGCGTTCCTTCGCCCGAAAGAATGGCGAGCGCCTCCGGCCCAGGGGCGGGGTCGGCCATCTCCGGGGCCGCGTCGAGCGGCGCGGCCTCGCGGCGGGCGCGCAGGCGGTCGATGGCGAGATTGCGCGCCAGTGTCGCCGTCCAGGCTTCGGCATTGCGTCCGGAGGCGCCAAAACGGTCGGCGCGCTGCCAGATGCGCACGAAAACCTCTTGCAGGACGTCCTCGGCCTCGCCGCGATCCTTCAGGAGACGGATCAGCAGCCCGAAAAGTTTCGCGCTGCGCAATTCATAAAGCCGGGCAAAGGCCTGACGGTCGCCAAGGGCGATGCGCGAGAGCAGACGGGCGAGTTCGGGATCGGCCATGGACGGCCATATGGCTTCCCACGCAGGCCCGGCAAGGGCGGGCTCAGCTGCGAATGCCGAAGATGTTCCAGTCCATGGTCTTTGCAAGCCGTTCCAGCGCCAGTGTGCCCAGCCTGGAATTGCCGACATCGTTGAGGCCGGGCGACCAGGCGGCGATGCTGGCAACGCCCGGCACGATGCACAGGATGCCGCCGCCGACGCCGCTCTTGGCCGGAAGCCCGACGCGATAGGCAAACTCGCCCGAGCCGTCATAATGGCCGCAGGTCAGCATCAGCGCATTGATGCGCCGCGCCCGGTCGGGCGACACCACCCGGAAGCCGGAGAGCGGATCGCGCCCGCCAAAGGCGAGAAAGCTGCCGGCCTGCGCCAGTTGCTGCGCCGTCATGGCGATGGCGCAGTGGTGGAAATACACCCCGAGCACCAGATCGACCGGGTGGGTGATGATGCCATAGGCGCGCATGTAGTTGGCGAGCGCGAAATTGCGGTATCCGGTCTGCTTTTCCGAAAGCGCCACCGCTTCGTCGATGCTGATCGTGTCGTCGCCGGAGAGCGCCCTGAGGAAACGCAGGATTTCGCCCAAGGCCTCGCGCGGCTGGTGATTGCCGAGAATGATGTCGGTGACGGCGATCGCGCCGGCATTGATGAAGGGATTGCGCGGCCTTCCGTGCTCATATTCCAGCTGCACGATGGAATTGAAGGCACTGCCGGAGGGCTCGCGTCCGACCCGCTTCCACAAAGCATCGCCGGCAAGCCCCAGCGCCAGTGTCAGGGTGAAGACCTTGGAGACCGACTGGATGGAAAAGGCGGTGTCGGCATCGCCGCAGGAAAAGAGCCGTCCATCCTCGGTGGCGACGCAAAGCGCGAAATGACCGGCGGAAACGCGGGCAAGCTCGGGGATGTAATCCGCCGGCTTGCCCCGCTCTTCCACCGTGGCCATCTCTGCGGCGATGGCCTCCAGCGCATCCTTCAGCCGTGTGCCGTCGAGAGCCACGGGCGTTCGGATCAGCCGACGATGGTCGCTTCGGTCGCCGCGCGCAGCTCGTCTTCGGAAACGCCATCGGCGAGTTCGACGATCTTGAGCCCGCCCTCGACGACATCGAGCACGCCGAGATTGGAAATGATGCGGTCGACCACGCCCTTGCCGGTCAGCGGCAGGGTGCAGGCCTTCAGCACCTTGGATTCGCCCTTCTTGTTGGTGTGGTCCATGACGACGACGACGCGGCCGACGCCGGCGACGAG
>JAGRKQ010000211.1 GCA_020442235.1 Hyphomicrobiaceae bacterium
GGTGCCGAAATCGTCGATGGCGAAGCGGATGCCGCGGGCGCGCAGGGGCGCGATCAGTTCGGCAACATGGCCGGGATCGGTCATCCACACCGTCTCGGTCATCTCGATCTCGAGCCCGCGCGGGTCGGCGCCGGTGTCGGCAAGGATGGCAAAGACCTTGTCGGCGAAGTCCGGACGCTGCAATTGCAGCGCCGAAGCGTTGACGGCGATCTCGAAGGCCAGCCCGGCCTTCTGCCATGCGGCGAGCTGGCGACAGGATTTGCGCAGCACCAGTTCGCCGATCTCGACGATGAGGCCGGTGTCTTCGGCGACGGGGACGAAGAGGCCCGGCGCCATCATGCCGCGCGTCGGATGACGCCAGCGCAACAGGGCTTCAAAGCCGGCAACCTCGCCGCTCTGGCAGTCGATCTTGGGCTGGTAATGCACCTCGAACTGATCGGCGGCGATTGCCTCGCGCAGTTCGGTCTCAATCGTCAGGCGGTTCTTGGCCTCACGGTCGAGATCGGCGGAGAAGAAGGAATAGCCGCCGCGCCCGGACCCCTTGCGATGATACATGGCAAGGTCGGCGCTCTTCAGGATGGAGCTGCCGTCATCGCCATCGTCGGGGAAGACGGCGATGCCGATGGAGGCGCCGACATGCACGGTGGCGCCGGAAATCTGGAACGGCTCGTCGATGGAGCCCATGATCGCCTTGGCCAGTTCGGAAGCGTCGGACGGACGCTCGATCTCCGGCAGGATCATGGTGAATTCATCGCCGCCGAGACGGGCAAGGAACGGCCCGGCCACCACATCGCCTTCGCTGGCGGCACGGCGGGCGAATTCGGTTTGCGCCGCGGCCACTTCGACCCGTTCTGCAAAGGCACGCAGAAGTTTGTCGCCGACCTCGTGGCCGAGTGTGTCGTTGATCTTCTTGAAGTGATCGAGATCGATGAACAGCACCGCACCGCGGCTCCTGGTGCGCAATGCGGTGTGGATGGCGTGATCGAGTTCGTGCCGGAACAGCGAGCGGTTTGGCAGTTCGGTCACCGGATCGATGAAGGCCAGCCGGTTGATGCGGTCCATATTGGTGCGGATGCGCCGCACCATCTGGCGGAAGGATCGCGACAGATGCTGCACCTCGATCGGGCCGTCGGTTTCAATCGGCACGTCGAGATCGCCGCGCGAGATCTTCAGCGCGGTCTGGGACAGGCGCCGGATCGGCCGGGCGACCGACTGCGTCATCGAGATGGCAAAGGGCAAGCCGAGCGCCAGGACGACGAGCACCAGGCCGGCATTGCGGGTGGTGGAATCGGTAAGGGCCTCGGTCACGGTCATCACCGGTACGGTGACGCTGACGGTGGCGATGGTGCGGTCGCCGGCGATGATCGGCCGCGCCACCTCGATGGCGTCGCGGTGCTCGATGACGATGGTCTGGCCGGTTTCATAGGCTTCGACCATCGAAGCCGGGATCGGCATCTCGATGCCGCGCAGGCGAATCTGAGAGGTGTCGATCATGCGCGCGCGGCGCCAGTCATAGACCTGGATGGTGCGCACATCCTCGGTCCGCGTCAGCCGCTCCATGATCCAGGCCATCTCCTGATAGTGCAGTTTCAGGAGATAGGGGTAGCTCATCGAGGAGACGAGCGTTGACACCGTGGTCGCGTGCTGATGGGCGGTGGCGATCTGGTCGCGCTTCAGGATCAGCGCATTGATGCTGATGAGGCCGGTGGCGAGGATGAGGACGAGCCCGGCCGTGATGACGATGAACTGCGTGGTGATCGACCCCGCAATCCGTCGCACGGAACGTCTCAATCTTCGGAAGACTCGCTTCAGGGACACGCAACACACCCTCAATCCGTGGAGGGAGCCTAACGCCGAGGGCTGACCAAAGGCTTAAACTTGGAAAATTTGCCTCACGCGATTTGCCTGCCGCCGAGGTGGGGCTTCAGGCTGCGTCAGCCTGTCGCAGGGGCCATCCCAAAGCACTCATAATGTATGTAAGTGTCGGATATATCGAGAATTACTTATGCGTTTTGCTGGCGAATTGTTCGCGCCATTTGCTCTCCATTAACCCCGGTCGGGTCATTTGAAGTGGGCCTGAGGAAAAGGGGGATCACATGCTTCAGGGACCGCTCCGGGGAACGGACGCTGCGCGCCAGAAAATCTGGGATGCTGCCCGTCACGTTGTCCCCTCGGGCAATGAGGTGACGTTCGCCGATCACGAGATCATCGTCTCCAAGACCGATCTGACCGGCCGCATCACCTATGCCAACGATGTTTTTCTAAGGATCGCCGGCTATCAGGAATGGGAAGTGATGGGGGCGCCGCATTCGCTCATCCGTCATCCCGCCATGCCGCGTGCGGTCTTCAAGCTCCTCTGGGACGAGCTTGGCCGGGGCAACGAAGTCTTTGCCTATGTGGTCAATCTCGCACGCGATGGCAGCCATTACTGGGTCTATGCCCATGTGACGCCGTCCTATGACGCCTCCGGGCAGGTCATCGGCTATCACTCGAACCGGCGCGTTCCGGATCGCGTGCTCATCAAGAATGTGATCGAGCCGCTCTACAAGAGCGTTCTCGATGAAGAAAAGAAGCACAAGAACGGCAAGCAGGCGCTGGCCGCTTCCTCCGCGCTTCTTGAATCAGTCTGGAAGGACAAGGGGCTGACCTATGGCGACCTCATCCTCTCTCTCTAAGGCGCAGTATGCGAGCGTCTTCTCCGCCGTCCTCGGTGTGGGAAGTCTGGTGGCGCCGCTGTTCGTCGATGCATCCGTCGTCTATCTGGCCGTTGGCGGTTTGTCCGTCCTCTGCTCGATCCTGGCGATGACCTTCATCTGGAAGGCGCATTTTTCGGTCGGACGCATCGTCGAAACGGCCAATGCCGTCTCCAAGGGCGATTTCGAGGCCCGCACGATCTGCCTCGGCGAAGGCGGCGATCTCGGACAGCTGTCCAATGCGGTCAACGAACTCATCGACCGCACCGATGCCTATGTGCGCGAGACGGCGGCGGCGATGTCCTATGTCGCCGACAACCGCTACAACCGCAAAATCGTCGAAAAGGGCATGGTCGGCGCTTTCCTGCGCGGGGCCACGATCATCAACCGGGCCATCGAACAGACCGACCATAAGGTGCAGGCCTTCCGCAAGGTGGCCGACAATTTCGAGGCGACGATGGGCGAAGTCGCCCGGGCCCTGGCGTCGGCTTCCGGCGGCCTCGGCGACAGCGCGACCAGCATCGATGCGGAGGCTCGCGATACCGGCAGCCAGGCGCAGATCGCCACCTCCTCCACCCATGAGGCGGCGGAGAGCGTGGAGCGCGTGGCGGCGGCGACCGAAGAGCTTTCCGCTTCCGTCAACGCCATCCGCGAGCAGGTCAGCCGCTCGGCAGCCGTGACCGCGGAGATTTCCAACGCCGTCGGCGAGACTCACGGCACGATGGAAGAGCTGAAGGGCGCTGCCGAGCGCATCGGCCGCTTCATCACGCTGATTGCCGATCTTGCCTCGCAGACCAATCTTCTCGCCCTCAACNTCGAGGCGGCGCGGGCCGGCGAATTCGGCAAGGGTTTTGCCGTTGTCGCCGCCGAGGTGAAGATGCTTGCCGACACCACGGCCAAGGCGACCGATGACATCCGCCGCGAGGTGGAGGGCATCCAGGCCTCGACCCAGGATGCGGTCGGCAAGTTCACCCGCATCGCCGAGACCATGGCGCATGTGGAAGAATCTTCCGGCGCGATTGCCGCCTCGATCGAGGAGCAGGCGGTGGCCACCAACGAGATCGCCAGCAGCGTTGCCATCGTCTCGGGCGGCATGCGGCAGGTCTCCGGCACGGTCGACCGGGTGAGTCAGGCGGCCGAGGCCACGCAGATGGCGGTCGAGGCCGTCAAGGCGGCGGCCGACGAGATCGCCTCGCGCTCGACCCGCCTCACCGGCGAGGTTGACACCTTCCTCGGCCAGGTGCGCGCCGTCGCCTGATCCGGGGTCTTCGGGCACCAACAAAAAACCCCGCCGTTCATCGCGGCGGGGTTTTGTTTTTTGGCATGCGCCGCGCTTACCGCACGAGGACGTTGCGGAAGGACCAGGGGTTTTCCAGG
Organism: Hyphomicrobiaceae bacterium; assembly: GCA_020442235.1. Lineage (GTDB taxonomy): Bacteria > Pseudomonadota > Alphaproteobacteria > Rhizobiales > MH13 > JAGRKQ01. Next base: position 4,071 of record JAGRKQ010000211.1, read on the forward strand.
TCGAGCTTTTCCGGAAACAGGCCCGGCCGGCCGGATAGCGGCGTCCAATCGGTGTAATAGCCCTTCACCGGTCCGAGATAGGGGCGCTGGATCTCAAGGCAGCGGCGGAAATCCATCTCGTCGGCCTCGACGATGCCCGCGGTCGGGTTCTCCAGCGCCCAGACCATGCCGGCCAGCACGGCGGACGTCACCTGAAGGCCGGTCGCGTTCTGGTAGGGCGCGATCCGCCGCGTCTCCTCGATCGAGAGCTGCGAGCCGTA
>JAGRKQ010000212.1 GCA_020442235.1 Hyphomicrobiaceae bacterium
CCTTCGTCGCCAAGACCATCGGCCTGCCGATCGCCAAGATCGCCTCGCGCATCATGGCCGGCGAGACGCTGGCCTCCTTCGAGCTGAAGAAGCGCTCCTACAGCCACATCGCGATCAAGGAAGCCGTCTTCCCCTTTGCCCGTTTCCCCGGCGTCGACACCGTCCTCGGCCCGGAAATGCGCTCCACCGGCGAGGTGATGGGGCTCGATTCCACCTTCGGCATGGCCTTTGCGAAATCGCAGCTCGGCGGCGGCACCAAGGTGCCGAAGCAGGGCACCGTCTTCGTCTCGCTGCGCGACGACGACAAGGCCAAGGCCCTGCCGGCGATGCGCAAGCTCGTCGATCTCGGCTTCAAGATCGTCGCCACCTCCGGCACCCAGCGCTTCCTGCAGGAAGAGGGCCTGGCGGCCGAGCGCATCAACAAGGTTCTCGAAGGGCGCCCGCACATCGTCGACGCCATCAAGAACGGCGAGATCCAGCTGGTGTTCAACACCACCGAAGGGGCGCAGGCGCTTGCCGATTCGCGTTCCCTGCGCCGGGCCGCGCTGATGTACAAGGTGCCCTACTACACGACGCTTGCCGGCGCTCTTGCCGCGACCGAGGGCGTTGTCGCCCTTCAGTCGGGGACAATCACGGTCGCGCCCTTGCAAGATTATGCACGATCAGGGGAAGCTGCCTGATCGTTGACAGTCCGCGCCCAGCGGCCTCGGGGGGAGGAACGGGCCCATGGAAAAGGTTCCGATGACGGTGAAGGGCTACCATGCCCTTCAGGATGAACTGCGCCGCCGCCAGACGGTGGAGCGACCGCGCATCATCGACGCGATCGCCGAGGCGCGCGCGCATGGCGATCTTTCGGAAAACGCCGAGTATCACGCCGCCAAGGAATCCCAGAGCCTCAATGAAGGCCGCATCAACGAGCTGGAGAGCCTGATCGGCCGGGCCGACGTGATCGACCCGACGAAGCTGTCCGGTTCGACGGTGAAATTCGGCGCGACGGTGACGATCGCCGACGAGGAAACCGACGAAGAAAAGACCTACCAGATCGTCGGCGATGCCGAGGCGGACGTGAAATCGGGCAAGATCTCGATCTCCTCGCCCATTTCGCGCGCGCTGCTCGGGCGCGAGGCCGGTGATTCGGTCGAGGTCTCCGCGCCAGGCGGATCGCGGGCCTATGAGGTCGTCGAAGTCCGCTACCTCTGAGCCATGTCACCAGGACCCGTGGCGGGGCGCTTACGCCTCCGCTTCGGGCAGATGGCCTTCCAGCGGCGTTCCGGCCGCGTCCTTGACCCGCTTCAGGGCGAGCGCCGTGCGCACATGCGCGACATTGTCGAGGCTCGTCAGCTCGTCGATGAAGCTCTGGAAGGCTTCCACGTCGCGCGCCACGCATTTCAGCACGAAATCGATCTCGCCGGAGAGCATGTGTGCCTCGCGCACCGCCGGCGAACGATCCATCCAGCCGATGAAGGCATCGAGATCCGGCCGGTGCTGGCTTTCCAGCCCGACAAAGGCGAAGCCCGTCACCGCATAGCCAAGCGCCTTTTCGTCGATCAGCGCCCGGTAGCCCTGGATCAGCCCGGCTTCTTCCAGCGCCTTGACCCGCCTCAGGGTCGGCGGCGCGGAGAGCCCGAGGCGTTCCGACAGCGCGACATTGGTCATCCGCCCGTCTTCTTGCAATTCGGCAAGGATGCGCCAGTCCGTGGCGTCGAGACTTTCTTTCATTGCATCATGTCTTCGGATAGGACGGCAGGAACGACCGCCGGGGCAGCGCATAGCAGGAAAGCCGATGATTGGAAACGCCGCTGCAGCCCCGAAAAGCCTTTGGATCGTCACCGACGGGAAAGCCGGCGATCTGCAACCGGCCCGCGCCATCGCCAGAGCGCTTGAGAAAGAAACCGGCACCGAGATCGCATGCACGGAAAAAATTCTCAAACCACGCCTTTTCTGGCGCGTGCTTGCGCCCTGGGGTGGTCCGGACCCGGACGAATCGCCGCGCAATCCGCGCGGCCTTCTCGGCGTGCCACACCCCGACATCGTCATGGCCACCGGCCGGCGCTGCGTGCCGGCGCTGCGCGCCTTTACAGCGCTGAAGGCCCCGCGCCCGCTCACCGTCTTCCTGAAGGATCCGCGCACCGGCCCCGCAACCGCCGACCTCATCTGGACACCCGAGCACGACCGCCTTTCCGGCGACAGCGTCCTCACCACGCTGACCGCACCCGTTCTCGCCGATGCCGCAGCGCTGATACGGCACGCAGAAACCGCCTCCGAAGCGCTGAAGGCCCTTCCCGGCCCGCGTCTTGCCGTGGTGCTGGGTGGACCGGCCGGACGCACCCGCTTCGAGAGTGGCGACATCGAGGCCGTTGCAGGCGCCTTCCGAACCGCTCTTGAGGGCTTCGGCTCGGCGATCATCACCGCCTCGCGGCGCACGCCCTCCGCGCTTTCGGGGGCCCTGCGCCGCGATGCCCAGCGCTCCGGAAAACCCTTCGTCTTCTATGGCGGCGAGGGCGCAAACCCCTACCCAGCGATGCTGGGCCTGGCCTCGGCCATCATCGTCACCGGCGACAGCCACAACATGGTCAGCGAGGCGGTGGCGAGCGCCGTGCCGGTGGCGGTGATCCGTCCCGCCATTCTGATGCCCAAGATCACCCGCTTTCTCGACGCCCTGGAAGCGACCGGGCGGCTTTGCCGTCCACAGGCGCTGCTTGAACCGGCCCCGGTCACGCCCATAGATTCCACTCCGACAATCGCACGCGCCATCCTGGCCGCCTACGGACGGCACATCGAGCGCGCCAAGACGCCCTGAAGGAACCCGCCATGCACGCAAACGTCCTCATCATCGGCTCCGGGCCGGCCGGCTACACCGCCGCCATCTATGCCGCCCGCGCGCTTCTGGAACCTGTCCTGATCTCCGGCCTTCAACCCGGCGGGCAGCTCACCATCACCACCGAGGTCGAGAACTACCCCGGCTTCGCCGACGTCATCCAGGGCCCGTGGCTGATGGAACAGATGCGCGCCCAGGCCGAGCATGTCGGCACGAAGCTCGTTTCCGACCTCATCACAGAGGTCGACCTTTCCGCACGTCCGTTCCGGCTGACCGGCGATTCGGGCACCGTTTACACCTGCGACGCACTGGTCATCGCCACTGGCGCGCAGGCCCGCTGGCTTGGCCTTGAAAGCGAGGAAGCCTTCAAGGGCTTCGGCGTCTCGG
>JAGRKQ010000213.1:0-9407 GCA_020442235.1 Hyphomicrobiaceae bacterium
CGTCGAGACGATCACCGCACCGGTGAGCGCCACGCGCTGGGCGAGCGAGAGCTGGATGTCGCCGGTGCCAGGCGGCATATCAATGAGAAGAAGATCGAGCGGCGCCCACTCAATCTCGCCGATCATCTGCGAGAGCGCGGAAACCACCATCGGTCCGCGCCAGGCAACGGGTGTTTCTTCCTTCACCAGAAGCCCCATCGACATCACCTTGATGCCGTGCGCCTCAGGCGGAACGGTCTTCTTGCCCTTGACGATCTCGGGCGGCCCGCTGACGCCGAAAAGGCGCGGCACCGAGGGGCCGTAGATGTCGGCATCGAGCAGGCCGACCTTCAGGCCCATCTGCGCCGCCGCAACGGCCAGATTCGCTGCCGTCGTCGACTTGCCGACCCCGCCCTTGCCGCTGGCCACGGCGACAACCGCGGCAACGCCGGCAAGCGCCTGCGGGCCGGCCGGTCGGGCACCTGCCGCCGGCGTCGCGGCAAGAGGCGCGCTCTGAGGACGCGCCTTCGGCGCCGATCCGGCGGCATGTTCGGCGGCCAGCACGACGGTTGCACTCTTGACGCCCCGGACCGAGCGGACGGCCTTTTCGGCCGCATCGCGCACCGGGAACCAGAGATCGGCTTCCGCCGGCGGCACCGTCAGGGAGAAGGTCACGGCCCCGTCCTGGACCAGAATTTCAGACAGCGCCCGGGATGCGGCAAGCGGCGCACCCTGCGGCGTCATGATGGTTTCGAGCGCGGCCCTGATCACCGCGACGGCCTCGCCCTGTGCCTCGCCACCGCCAAACAGCTTTCCAAAAAGGCCCAACGTCTTTCTCCCGCGTCCCCGCTCGTGTAGCCAGACATAAAGAGCGGGAGAGAAAGTTCCAATGCAAAGAACCGTCACGGGACAGGATGAAGGCTTCATGCGCGATGCGGCCCGGTATCGCGGCATGACGATGGCGGCCGTCCTCAGCGGCGGCGCGGCATCGCGCTTCGGCAGCGACAAGACGCAGGAAATGCTCGACGGCCAGAGCCTCCTCGACAGAACGATTGCCTTTGCCGGAACGCAGGCGGCGAGCGTCGTTATTGCCGATGGCGGCCAGGGCCATGCCCTCCCGGATGGGCTGACGCGGCTCGTCGATGCCGATTTTGGCGCAGGCCCGGCACGGGGCCTTTGCGCCGCGCTCGCCCATGCCGCCGGGCTGAAGACGCCGCCGCGCTATCTTCTGACGCTCCCCTGCGACGTGCCCTTCTATCCGCACGATCTTGCCGGCCGCCTCATCGGGGCGGTGGTGCACGATCCGCAGATGCCGGCACTGGCCGTCTCGGGAAGCCGGCTGCACCCGGCCATCGCCGTCTGGCCGGTGGCGCGCGCCAGCGCCATCATCGCCCGCGTGAAGGCCGGGGAGAATGCCCTGCACGCGCTGCTCGGCCCGGCGCAGGAGCGCGGCGAGGTGCGGTTTTCCGGCCCCGTCATCGACGGCATCGAGATCGACCCCTTCTTCAACGTCAACACGCCCGAAGAGCTTGAGATCGCCCGCGAAGTCTTGCAGGCGCTGGCCGAGGGATAACCGCCCTTCCCCAGGGTGACGGTTTTCCCGGCACGCACAAGGCTTGGGCAAATCCGGCCGCGCAGACGGCAAAACGTGTTGCAAGCGCTGGAAAAATGATGTGCCATGACCATCGACCGCCCGCCTGCCGGGTGGCCGAGCGCGTCAACGCAACAACAACAGGCGCGCGAGGGGCTCAGACGCAAGGAACAGGACAACCACCATGAACGCCAAGTCGCTCATTCTCGCCGCCGCCGTGGCGCTCGGCACCACGGCCGCCGCCCATGCCGAATGGACCACCGTGCGCATCGGCACCGAAGGGGCCTATCCGCCCTTCAACTATGTCGATTCCGACGGGCAGCTGCGGGGCTTCGACCTCGACATCGCCCGCGCGCTCTGCGAGCAGATGAACGTCACCTGCGAATTCGTCGCCCAGGACTGGGACGGCATCATCCCCGGCCTTGTCGCCGGGCGCTACGACGCCATCATCGCCTCCATGTCGATCACGCCGGAACGCCTGGAGCAGGTGGACTTCAGCGACAAGTATTACCAGACGCCGGCCCGCTTTGCCGCGCGGCGCGGATCGGACATCACCGACACCAGCCCGGAAGCCATGGCCGGACGGGTGATCGGCGCGCAGTCCTCGACCGTCAGCGCGAACTTCCTTGAAGACATCTACACCTCTTCGGAAATCCGCCTCTACGCCACCCAGGACGAGGCCAATCTCGACCTCGCCGCCGGCCGCCTCGACGCGGTCTTCGCCGATTCCATCGTGCTCTATGAGTGGCTGGAAAAGACCGACGACGGCAGCTGCTGCGAGTTTGTCGGCGATGCCTATGCCGATGAGGAATATTTCGGCACCGGTGTCGGCATCGCGCTTCGCAAGGAAGACGACGACCTGCGCGAAATGTTCAACGCGGCGCTCGCCGAAATCCTGGCCAACGGGACCTATGAGCGCATCAACGCGGAATATTTCCCCTTCTCCATCTACTGATCGGGCCTTTGCCGGCGGGCGCCTTCATCTGCGCCCGCCGCTTTCCTGTCCTGGTCGTGCGCCATGGGGACGGAGCGCATGACGGAGCTGATCGGGCTTCTTTCCTTTGGGAGTGACGGCTGGGGCGACGAGCTCCTGGAAGGGGCGTTCCTGACGCTCAGGCTGGCGCTCGCGACCCTGCCTTTCGGGCTTGTCATCGGCCTTTGCGTCGCGCTTCTGAAGAATGCCGAATCCCCCGCCCTTCAGGCGCTCGGCAATCTCTACACCACCATCTTTCGCGGCCTGCCGGAGCTTTTGACGCTCTTCATCATCTATTTCGGCGGCCAGATCCTTCTGAAGGAAATGCTCGACGTCGTGGCGCCGGGCACGACGGTCGAGGTCTCCAGCTTCGTTGCCGGCATCATCGCCCTGTCGATCGTCTTCGGCGCCTTTGCAAGCGAAGTCTTCCTGGCCGCGATCCGCGCGGTTCCAAAAGGCCAGGGCGAGGCGGCGGCCGCGCTCGGGCTGTCGCGCTGGCAGGGTTTTCGCCTCGTCCTCTTCCCGCAGCTCTTCCGGCTGGCGCTGCCGGGGCTCGGCAATCTCTGGCTCGTCCTTCTGAAGGACACCGCCCTTGTCTCGGTGATCGCGCTCGACGATCTGTTGCGCCAGACGAACGTTGCCGTCGGCGTCACCAAGGAGCCGTTCTTCTTCTATCTCGTCGCCTGCCTTCTCTATCTGGCGATGTCGCTGGTCTCCACAACCTGTGTCGCGCTGCTGGAAAAGCGCTACAATCGCGGCTTCGCGGGGAGCCGCTGATGGCCCTGAACGACATGGGGCCGCCGGACCTGAAACGTGCCGAGCGGCGCACGCGCCTGTTCATGATCTTTCTGGGGCTGGTGTTTCTCGCCACCTTCCTGACCATTCTCGACTGGAATCTCCTGGAACGCTACGGGCCGCGCTTCCTGCGCGGCGTCGGCGTCACCTTCAAGCTGGTGCTGATCTCGGTCGGCATCGGCTCCGCCGTGGCGCTCCCGGTGGCGCTGGCCCGGCTGTCGGCGAACCGCCTCGTCAACAATCTCGCGCTAGGCTACATCACCTTCTTCCGGGGCACGCCCCTGCTCGCCCAGCTGTTCCTTGTCTATTACGGCACCGGGCAATTCCGCGAGGCGATGGAAGCGGTCAATCTGTGGTGGTTCTTCCGCGACCCGTTCTTCTGTGCCGCCCTGACCTTCACGCTCAACACCACCGCCTATCAGGCCGAAATCCTGCGCGGGGCGATCCAGTCCGTTCCCAAGGGGCAGTGGGAGGCCGGGCACGCGCTCGGCCTGTCGCGCGCGGTGACCTTCCTGAAGGTGATCCTGCCGCAAGCCTACATCATCGCCCTGCGGCCACTCGGCAACGAGCTTATCCTGATGATCAAGGGTTCGGCGGTCGCCTCGGTGGTGACGGTCTTCGACATCATGGGCACGACCCGGCTGGCGTTTTCGCGCAGCTTCGACTTTCAGGTCTATCTGTGGGCCGCCGTGCTGTATCTCTTCATCGTCGAGACAATCCGTATTGCCTGGTCCTTCATCGAGCGCAGACTGACGCGCCACCTGAGGGTTTCCCGTAGCTGACGCATGAGTGCTGCACGATTGCATCGCCGCTGTGATTCAAAAGACACGAAGCGACGTTGAACTTGGTGAGGAAATCAGCGCATTAAGATTCGGGCGGAAAGGTTCGGATCCTCATGAGCTCGCTTTCTCGGCATACGGCCAGCCTCAGATTTATCGGCATGGCGCACGACGCGGTGATGGCCGCAGTGGTGTTCCTGGCCGGCCACGCGGTCCTGATCGGCATCGACAGGACGCTCGACCTGCCGCATCTCGGCATGCAGCTGGCCGTTTTCGTTGTCGGCTGGTCGATCACCGCGTTCCTGTTCTCGATCAATCGCGGGTCGTGGCGCTACGCCTCGATTGCCGACCTCTTTGCCATCGTCAAGGCGGCGGCGGTCTGGACGGCGCTGTTCCATGTCGGCCGGGCGCTGGTGCTTGCCGGCAACCAGTTGCCGCTGACCATCTGTTTCCTGATCTTCGTGTTCCTGATCTCGGGCATGAGCCTGACGCGGCTGCTTTACCGGGTCTATCGCGAGTCGATCCTGCGGCAGGTTTTCCCGGAACCGCGCGGCTCATCCAAGCGCAGCGAGAAGCCGCGCTTCGTGCTCGTTCACACGCTCAACGATCACGCCGAACTGTTCATCCGCGCCCTGCGCACCACCGCGTCGGGTTCGATTGCGGTTTCGGGCATCATCGACGACCGCCCAGCCAAGCTGAACCAGCAGATTCATGGTGTGAAGGTGCAGGGCCCGCTCGACGAACTCGGCATCATCCTGCAGAAGCTGCGCACCCGCGGCCAGACCGTGGAAGAGATCATCGTCGCCGATTCGGCGATGAGCCCGTCGCGCCTCACCCGCGTGATGGAGACGGCCGCAGCCCACAATCTGCGCGTCAGCCGCGTTCCGGATATCGGCCTTCAGCGCGAACTCAATGCCGACCAGATCCTCGAACTGAAGCCGGTCAAGCTGACCGACCTCCTCGGCCGGCACGAAAAGCAGATCGACATGACCAATGTCGCCCGGCTCATCTCCGGCAAGGTCGTTCTGATCTCCGGCGCCGGCGGCTCGATCGGCAGCGAACTGGTGCGCCAGGTCGCCGGGTTCAGCCCGCGCCAGCTGATCCTTACCGACAACAGCGAGTTCCAGCTCTACAAGGTGACGATGGAAATCCGCGACCGGCATCCGGCGCTGGCGGTCACCGATCTCATCGTCGACGTGCGCGACAAGGCCCGCCTCGATGCGGTGATGAGCACCTGCAAGCCCGATGCGGTCTTCCATGCGGCGGCGCTCAAGCATGTGCCCATCGTGGAAGACAATCCGCTGGAAGGCATCAAGACCAACGTCATCGGCACCCGCAACATCGCCGACGCCGCCGCCCGCCACAAGGTCGGCACCTTCGTGATGATCTCCACCGACAAGGCGGTCAATCCGACCAACATCATGGGGGCGACGAAGCGGGCGGCCGAATCCTACTGCCAGGCGCTCGATCTCCAGTCGGAAGACACCTGCTTCCGCACCGTGCGCTTCGGCAATGTTCTCGGCTCGAACGGCTCCGTCGTGCCGCGCTTCCAGGAGCAGATCGCACGCGGCGGTCCGGTGACCGTCACCCACCCGGACATCACCCGCTATTTCATGTCGATCCCCGAAGCGGTGCGCCTTGTCATGCACGCTTCCGGCCATGGGCTTTCGGCCCCGCATCTGCGCGGCTCGATCCTCATCCTCGACATGGGCAAGCCGATCCGCATCAACGAGCTTGCCCGCAAGCTGATCTTCCTTGCCGGCTACAAGCCCGGCATCGACATCGAGATCACCTATACGGGCCTGAGACCGGGCGAAAAGCTGTCCGAAGAACTCGTCGGCAGTGGCGAGCATGCCGAGAAGGTGGATGGTGCCGGCTTCTCCCTCGTGACCCCGCGCGCCATCGACTACCCGCTGATCCAGCGCAGCTTCAACGACATGGAAACGGCCTGCAAACAGCAGAACACCGAGCGGGCGCTTGCCATCCTGCGCCATCTCGTGCCGGAATATCACAGCGTCGACGAGAACGGCGAGGAACGCCCGCACTCCTCCGAACTGCCGACCTACCGCAACTGAGCTCCATCAGCGCCAGTTGGTGAGCGAGGGAACGAAGACGAAATAGTCTTCCGGAACAGGCACATGCCCCGGAAACAGGAAGGGCATGGCGATGTGGAACACGGTTCCGGGCGTCGCATAGATCGCAAACAGGGCCGGCGCATAATAATAAAAACTGCGCCGGTCGTAGTCGTAGCGGCGCACCACCTGCTTCCACTCGGTGCCGGCATCGATCGCCACATTGCCGCCTGCGAGAGCGCCATCCACATAGGTCTGCGAATCCGGCACCGCCGAGCCGGCGGCGATCAGCGCGGAGCCGCTCGTCACCTTGACGTTGAAGCAGAACATCGATTTCGGCCAGAAGGCCGGCTTGCGGTGGTGAATGGCCAGCGCATAGCTGGTGCCGCCCTCGGTGATCGAGGCAAGCGTGCCGCTGCCGGCGGTGACTTTCAGCGTGTAAAACTCCGGCCCGAAGCGCGGCACGTCACGCACCTTTTCCACCAGCGCCTGAATATTGGCCGAAAGGGCCGCTGCCGAACCGCCGTAAGTCGTTGAATTGTGGTAATATTTTTCGCCCTGCGTGAAGGTGGAGCCATTATAGGCGGCCACATAGCTGGGCTGCGTGTAGGCGGAGAGCAAAACGTCCAGCGGCTCGGGCGTTCCCCCGAAGCGGCCGGCATCTTCCAGAAGATTGAACAGCATCTGCGAGGGCTGATCGGTGTTCGGCAGGCTGACCCGCGCGGTGTCGGGATCGATGCTGAGGGCCTCGCGCCAGGTCCCGCCACTATCGGCGACCTTGATGCGGAACCGGTCGTCGCCGGCAAGCCCGGCCTCGGCGCGGCCCTGATAGTCCGACTGAAAGATCATGGACGCCGTTGCGGCCGGATCATCGCGGTTGATCACCAGCCGGCAATCGTCGCCCTCCACTCCACCGGGCGCGGCAAGGAGAACCGCCGGGCTCTTCACCGAGAGGCGGTTGGTCGCATCGGGACTGGTCGAGATGCCCAGCCGGTCGAGCGTCTCGCCGGAAAACTCCGCCGTGAGCACCTCCCAGCCGCCGGCCAGCGCAAAGCGCATGAACGTCCCATCCGGGACGGAATAGGCGAGCATGCCATCGGGTGCATCATAGAACCGCCAGCCGGCATCGGTGAGCGATGCAATCCGGCCCGCCTGCCCCTCGAAAAGCCCTGTCGGAGCACCGCCGACGGTCACGGCGTGAGGCGGGCTAACGCCTTCAGGCGGCTCGTTGACGCCGAAGGCGGCAATGACCGGGTGCAGGAGGGCGTCAATGGCGACAAGGGCCTCGTTGTGAATGAGGTGACCTTGCGCCTGCGCGGCGGCAAGAAGCGGAAAAGCGTGGCGGTGGGTCTCGTCCATGGTCCGGTCTCCGGCATGCGGGTCTCGTCAAGACCCTCGCCGGATTGCGCCGGACGGGGAAAACCGGTGCCCCTGTCCCCGCCTCAGCTGCCGGCCCCTAGGCAGCCGCGCCCCGACGTCCTAGGTTCGGCGCAAAGATGACGGACTTCAGGGAGTGGATCGGCATGGCGAAAATCGCGTTTCTGGGACTTGGCGTCATGGGCTATCCGATGGCCGCCCATCTCAAGGCCCGCGGCGGGCACGATCTCACCGTCTACAACCGCACCACGGCCAAGGCCGAGGCCTGGGTCGGCGAATATGGCGGGCGGTTTGCCACCACCCCGCGCGAAGCAGCGCAGGGGCAGGATTTCGTCTTCGCCTGCGTCGGCAACGACGCCGACCTTGAGAGCGTGACGCTCGGGCCGGACGGCTGCTTCCAGTCCCTGAGGGAAGGCGCGATCTTCATCGACAACACAACGGCCAGCGCGGAAACGGCGCGCCGTCTCTATGCAGCCGGCAAGGACAGGGGCGCCGGGGTTCTCGACGCGCCGGTCTCGGGCGGCCAGGCCGGGGCCGAAAACGGTCAGTTGACCGTGATGGTGGGCGGCGATGCCGATACCTATGCGCAGGCCAAGCCGGTCATCGACTGCTTTGCGCGCATGGTCGGCCATATGGGGCCGGCCGGAGCCGGACAGCTCACCAAGATGGTCAACCAGATCTGCATTGCCGGACTGGTGCAGGGATTGTCGGAAGCCATCGCCTTCGCTCAAAAGGCGAACCTCGATGTCGAAAATGTGATCGGCGTGATCTCCAAGGGCGCCGCCCAGTCCTGGCAGATGGAGAATCGCTGGAAAACGATGAACGACGGCAAATTCGACTATGGCTTCGCCGTCGACTGGATGCGCAAGGACCTTGCCATCTGCCTCGCCGAAGCCAACCGCAACGGCGCGCTCCTGCCCGTCACGGCGCTCATCGACCAGTTCTATGCGGAGATCCAGCGCTCAGGCGGCAACCGCTTCGATACGTCCAGCCTCATCACGAGGCTGACCCGCGAAAACGGCTAATCGTCGAGATACACCAGCGGCAGAGCCGTCGTGTACTTGATTTCTTCCATGGCGAAGGACGAGGACACGTCGGCGATATCGACCTGGGCGACGAGGCGCTTGTAGAAGCGGTCATAGGCGGAAATATCCGGCACGACGACCTTGATCATGTAGTCGACCTGCCCGCTCATGCGGTGCAATTCCACCACTTCCGGCATCTGACGCACGACTTCGGCGAACCGGTCCGTCCAGGCCTGGCTGTGCTGGTTCGTCGTTACTGCCACAAAAACCGTCACACCGGCATTCACCCGCTCGCCGTCCAGAAGCGCGACACGCTTGCGAATGATGCCCTCGTCTTCAAGTTTCTGAATGCGGCGCCAGCACGGTGTGGTTGAAAGCCCGATCCGCGACGCGACTTCCGCAACCGGCAAGGTTGCATCTTCCTGAAGGATCGCAAGGATCTTGCGATCGATCTTGTCGATCGATTGTTTTGCCATGGCCCTCCCCCTAAATGGCTACTTCCTCGTGGCCCCAGTCTTTCCATGAATCAAGTTAGCCATTGGAGTGAAGTGTAGCAGCAATGGCCAGACGCAATTCGGGCAGAAGCGTTTCCTCGAACCACAAATTGCGTTTGCGCCAGCTCCGCGTCCGCCAGGAGGGATGCGGCAGCGGCCAGTGCGGCACATTCCTGTCCTGCCTAAAATGCGGGCCTGTGCGCACGAGTTCGGCAAGGGGCGTCTTGCGGTGTTCAGGAAGGTGCCAGTCAAGCGCGTAACGCCCCACCAGGCAGACGAGTTCGATGTCTTCAAGCAGCGAAAGCACTTTCGCCCGCCACTG
>JAGRKQ010000213.1:9486-10701 GCA_020442235.1 Hyphomicrobiaceae bacterium
GGATCGTAGAAGACCGCGCTGTCGATCCCGAGCCATTCGCGCAGCGTGTCGCCTGACGGGTCGGTAAAAGGCCGGCCGGTCTTGCGGGCAAGATTGCCCGGCGCCTGCCCGGCAATCAGAATCCGGGCCGTTGGGGAAAATTGCAGAACCGGGCGCGGCTCGTCGGGCAGCGGCTGGCCCCTTGGCGCATCGCGGCAAACCCGACATTGCCGGATGTCTTCAACAAGATCCTCCGCCGGCTGCTTCATCCTGCTCCTCGCCCCGAAAACCGCTTCGCACAAACGTTCTTAACCCTTGCCGGGCCATAGTGGCCGCTTGAGGGATGAATGAGGCAGGATCGCAAACATCCTGCCCAGCGCAAGACAGGCCTATTGGGGACATGAGTGAGCGTATTGCCGCCGCAGGCTTGAACCACACCGCCATGGTGCGCAAGCGCGCCGAACGCCGCCGGGAAACGAGCCGTGCGGTCAAGGGCGTGCGCGAGCGCATGGCCTCGGTCACCGGCACCCGCCCCGACTTCGATCACCAGATGCTGACCCTCTTCGTCAGCAATCATCTGGCCGCCAGCATTGCCGTGCCGCTCGTTGCCATCGTCACGGCCATCGGCGTCGGCTATGTCACCACACCGACGGTCGGCATCGGCTGGCTGATCGCCGTTCTTGCGGCCAATGCGCTGTTTGCGCTCGTCGGCAAGCGCTTCCTGACGCTCGATGCCGAAGAGGCCAACTCGCGCAGCTGGGGCAAACGCTTTGCGCTGCTGCACGCGCTTCAGGGCGCGACCTGGGCGCTGATGGTCGTAGCCATCGCCATGAACCAGGCCGACCGAGGCGATTTCGTGCATGTGCTGCTCTTCGCCTCCGGCGTGATCATGATCGCCATGGGGTCGATGCTGTCGCACGCCTTGCCGATGGCCGCCGTCACCATCTCCGCCCCCATGGCGGTGGCGCTGTCGATCCATCTCGGCCTCAAGGGCGACGTCCTGTCCCTCGGCATGGCCGCCATCGTCATCGGCGCCATGATCTTCTTTCTCATCATCACCCAGCGCATGCACCGCACGACGCTGACGATGATGGAAGCGCGTGCCGACAAGGATGTGCTCATCGCCGAACTGGAACAGCAGCGCGCCATCGCCGAAGGCGCGCGCGCGCGCGCCGAGGAAGCCAATCTTGCCAAGTCGCGCTTTCTGGCAACGATGAGCCACGAGCTGCGCACGCC
>JAGRKQ010000023.1 GCA_020442235.1 Hyphomicrobiaceae bacterium
GGCCACGGCCCCTGGCCGGAAGGCTCGCTCACCTTCGCAAAGTTTCTCTCCAGCCTGCCGGAATGCTGAGCAGGCCGGGAACGCTTTTGCGCCTTGACCGTTTCCTCTTCACACATTGGTGCAAGGAGACGAAACCATGGCGACCACCAGCAACACGGGAATCAATTCCACCCTCGCCTTCCTCCTCGGCGGCGCCCTGGTCGCGATTGCCGTTCTGGCGGCGATTTCGGCCGATCTCATTCCGATCGGGGACCAACCGGATGTTTCCATCACCCTTCCGGGCGTGGGCACGGTTGAAGGCGAGGTCCGAGGAACCGCCGATTGATCGGCGACAAGCCGCGCAAAGCCTGAAATGCATGGCTTTCAACATGTTAGCCGGGAAATAATTCAAATTTGAACGGCATTCTTGGCAAGACCGAAAAGTCTTTCTGCCAAGCTCTCCCCAGTCACCACACAGACTGGAGGCAATGGCATGGTTGGAGCGATGATGATGTTCCATTCCCTGTTCGACGGCCGCCGCCGCTGACAGTTATGGACAAGGCAGCATAAAGCGCCGGTCGATGAGACCGGCGCTTTTGTGTCTGGCGTCAGCTGGAACGTGAAAGCGGGGGCCGTCAGGCGGTCGGCCGCGTCTGTTCCTCGATCTTCTTGGCGACAAAGATCGACAGCGGGATGGCGACGATCAGGCCGATGACGGCGGCACCGACCAGCATTTTCCAGTCAATCGCATTCACCGAGCCGATGGAGATCGGCACAAGCGCACCAAGACCGGCAAGGGTCGGACCGACGAGGATGAAGATCAGGATGGCAAGGCGGGACATGATGACGTCCTTCTGAATGGAATGAACACCTTATCGCCCTGCCATCAAGCGAACCGGAATGCGTTGCGTTGCCTCAAATGAGCCAATCTGTCGCACCCGCCTGTCAGGCCGTCCCTTTCGCTTCGGCAAGGGCTTTTGCCGCCCCCGCCCGCACGAACTGTTCGTCCATCGACACCGCGATGAAGCGGAAACCGCGCGCGCGGAAGGAGGCTGCCCGCGCCGGGGTGGTGGCGTAGATGGCCGGCAGCTTTCCGGCAGAAAGCGCCCGGTCGAGAATATAGTCGATGGCGTCGTCGACGCCCTTGTCCTCCGGCGCCACCATCGCCCCACCCGAAAGCGTGATGGAAAGATCGGACGGACCGACGAAAACGCCGTCGATGCCGGGTTCGGCGAGAATCGCATCCACTGCATCGATGGCCGCCGGCGTCTCGATCATCGCCAGCGACAAAGTGCGCAGATTGGCCTCGGCAAGATACCGCATCTTGTCGCCTTCATAGGCATCCATCGCCCGCAAGGGCGACCAGGAACGCTCGCCGATGGGCGGAAACTTCATCGCATCGGCAAAAAGCTTCGCCTCTGCGGCCGAGTTCACCATCGGCGCGATCACGAAGGCCGCGCCCGCATCGAGCGCCCTCGAGGCAAGGTCGTAGCGCCCGACCGGAATGCGAAGACCGGGAATAGCGCCCCCGAGAAGAGCCGCATCGAGGCCGGAAAAGGCCGTGTCCTCGGTGTGATAGCCATGCTGGAGATCGAGCGTCACCGCATCGAACCCGGCCCCGGCCAGCGAATGGGCAACGCGCGGCGCCGGGATCGCCGACCAGGCCGTGAAGGCAACGCCTTCACGCAGGGTCTGATGGAAAGCGTCGAGCCGCTCGGAAAAAGGCGCCATCATCATGCTCCAGGGGCAAACGTGTCAGACGGGCCACCAGGGCAGCCCGGAAAGCGCGCACCCTGCCAGAGACAAAACGCCCTGTCAGCCGGATGCGGCCGACAGGGCGTCAAAAGCAATGAAGAAGGTGAACGCGCCGGCGCTCAGGCTTCGGTGCGCACAGCCTCGATGGCCTTCGCCAGAAGCTCTTCCATTTCGCGGCGCAGCTGGTGCTCGGAAATATCGAGGCCGGCGGCCTCGAAATCGGCCTTCACCTTGCGATAGACGTCCTCGTCGCCCGGCTCCTCGAAGTCGGAACGCACGACATCCTTGGCGTAATCGGTCGCCTTGTCACCGGAAAAGCCGAGCTTTTCGGCGGCCCACATGCCGAGCATCCTGTTGCGGCGGGCGGTTGCCTTGAACATCAGCTCTTCATCATGGGCGAACTTCTTCTCGAAGGCTTCCTCGCGCTTGTCGAAGGTGGTCATCTCGTCAGGTCTCCTCGTCGCTGGCTCGGACCTTGAAGGCCGTCCTTGCACCATCACATAGCGAGCGAAGCGGGCGGAATCAATTCGCCCATCCGGGAGTTTTCGGACGCAAAAAGCGCCTTTTTCTTTTCCAAGCTGCACCGCACACGGCGTGTTGTGGTCGCAAGGGCTTTGGAGTAGTGTCCGGCGCCCGAAGCCGGAGCCTGCCAAAAGCGCTCGCGATTCCCGGGCAGCACCCGTAAGGGCGTTGCACGCGGAATGTCATCTGCAACTGGAGATCCGGCACATTGGATCGCATTCTCTCACCACGGTATTTGCCCATGAGTCGCCGCCGCCGCATCTACGAAGGCAAGGGAAAGGTGCTTTATGAAGGCCCCGAACCCGGTTACCTGATCCAGCACTTCAAGGACGACGCCACC
>JAGRKQ010000214.1:0-502 GCA_020442235.1 Hyphomicrobiaceae bacterium
CCGGTTTCCTTCGCGCCCGCGCCGCCGCGCCTTGCATGACCCTGCCCCTTGCGGCGCTTCAGATTGGCGCGAAGCTGCGCGGCAAGCCGGTCTTCGCGGCCCGATCCGGCGCCGGGCTTGCCGCCGTCGTCCTGTTCCTGATCGCGCGCCATCGTCGCCCTGCTCCCGCCGGTGCCGCCCCTCGCCCCGATTGCGACTTGCAGACCCGGTCAAGCTATGGCAGTAGAGCGCCGCACGTTGCGCGGCAAGCCCCGCGCCGACGCTTCTGCTGCGGTAGCTCAGTGGTAGAGCACTCCCTTGGTAAGGGAGAGGTCGAGAGTTCAATCCTCTCTCGCAGCACCATTACCCGGAAAACCCGAAGCCGCTCACGGCAGCCCTGATCCCGAGACACTTCAGCGCGGGCGGGAAAGTTCGGCTTCGATGATGCCCAGAACCGCGTCATTGACGCGGTGGACATCGTATTTTTCCTCAGCGATCCGGCGCGAATGCCGGCCCATCGGGC
>JAGRKQ010000214.1:592-5730 GCA_020442235.1 Hyphomicrobiaceae bacterium
CACCGTCTCGCGGCAGCCCGGCGCATCGGTGGTGATGATGGCGCGGCCCATGGCCATCGCCTCCAGAACCGTGCGCGGTGTGCCCTCGCGATAGGACGGAAGCACATAGACGCTGGTATCGGCGATGGCGCCGCGCACATCCGACAGCCTGCCGAGATGTTCCACACCGCCGGCGAAACTTTCCTCCAGTTCGGCGGCCGGAATGCCGTCCGGCCCGACATCGGGATAGCCGGCAAGACGCACCGCCACCTCCGGAAAGGCCTTCTTCAGCGCGACGCCGGCCCGGCAGTATTCGCCAACGCCCTTGGAGACGAGAAAGCGCGAAATCATCAGGAAGGACGGCGCGGACGGCATCGCGGCCGGGGTAAAGGCCGCGCAGTCGATGCCGGAGCCGTTGACGATCGAGGCCGGAACATGCTCCGGCAGGATGGCGCGTGCGCGCATCAGATCGCGGTCGTCGGGGTTCTGGAAAATGACGTGATCGGCGCGCGACAGCGCCAGCCTGTAAAGCCACTGGGCGATGGCGCGCGTTGCCCGTTCCTTCAGGCCGCGTCCTTCCATGAAGGCATAACCGAGCCCGGTGATCATCGGCACGACGTGGTCGATGCCGGCCTTGCGCGCGGCGAGCGTGCCCCAGATCACCGGCTTGATCGTATAGGGCACGAGGACATCCGGCTTCAGATCGCCCAGCACCCGGCTGAGCGCCCGCAGTGTCTTCAGGTCTTCGAGCGGATTGAGGCCGGCGCGGCTCAGCGGCACGTCGACGGGCTCCGCCCCGAGGGCCGCGAGCGCCTTGCGGCTTTCGCCGTCATGATCGGGCGCAAGCGCAAGAACCCGCATGCCGCGCCCGGCAAGGGCCCGGATGAGATCACCGCGGAAATTGGTCAGCGAGGGCGCGAAAGAGGCAAGGAGGGCGATGGTTGTCATCGGTTGTCCTGAATCGCCTTGTTCTTCCGCCCTTGCCGCTCTTATTCCTGTTGAACGGTCAATGCAAAGGCCCTAGTCAGATGCGCGCCGTCCGCGATGGCGGTTCCTGCCGGTTTGCCGATGCCGGATCGCCCGCCGAAGGACCCCGCATGACAGCCTCATTCAAGCGCGCCCTGCCGTTCATCGTCCTGCTGGCGGCGGTGGCAACGACGGTTCTGGTGATGACCGTGCGGCTTGCTCCGCAGCTCGTCTTCGGGCTGGCCATGGCCGTGGCCCTGGCCGCGGCTCTTGCCTTTCACACCCCGCAAGAGGTTGCCCGGCGTCTTCTGAGCGCCCTCAAGGCCGGGCTTCCGTTCCTTGCCGTGCTGGCCATCGCCTTCATCGCCGTGCTGCCCTTTGCCAACGAAGCGGGCACGCATTTTTCGCGCGGGCTTCAGCTTCTTCTCGTCGCCGCCGTGCTGCCGCTGGCCTCCGGCCTTGGCGCCCTTGCCGGCGGCCCCCTCGGCGCAAGGGAGCGCGAGCGCTGGATCATCTTCTTTCTCGCCGGATTGATGGTGCTGATCGCGGGGGAGATCTTTCTCGACGACATCCGCAAGATCGCCATCGCCTTCGGCTATGAGCGCATGAGCATGAGCACGCTCCGGATGAACCGCTCCACGCTGGTGATCTCGCTGATCGCAGGCTTCGCCTTCT
Source organism: Hyphomicrobiaceae bacterium (assembly GCA_020442235.1). GTDB lineage: Bacteria > Pseudomonadota > Alphaproteobacteria > Rhizobiales > MH13 > JAGRKQ01. Next base: position 2,213 of record JAGRKQ010000214.1, read on the forward strand.
TCCGCGCCGTGCAGAGCCGCGACCGGGTCACACTCGTTGCGGCCATGGTGACGCTCTTCATCATGCTTGCCTTTTCCGACAACGAGACAGCGAGGGGCATCGTTCTTCTGACGCTTCTTCTGGCGCTGGTGCCGGCGCGCTGGTCGAAGGGCCTTTACGCGCTGACAGCCATCGGCACGCTCGCCTTCATCCTGGCCGGGCCATTTCTCTACGAGCCGGCGCGTGAAGCCTGGCTGTCCTCTTCGCTCGCCGGTTTCAAGCCGAACACCATCCTTGCGCGTCTCGACATCTGGACGCTGTCGGCGCGGGCGGTGCATGCCTTTGGCTGGCTTGGCGGAGGCATCGATTTCCTGCGCGACATCGACGCCTATCCGGATCTTGTCGCCGCCGTCGCCCCGCTGGGCGAAGGCGCGGTGATGCCTGACATCACCTATGTGCTGCACAGCCACAACGGCGCGCTGCAACTGGTCGTCGATCTCGGCCTCTTCGGCGTGATCGCTGCTGCGGCGCTCTTCGTGCTTCTGGGGCGTTCCATCTTCTCGCTGCCCGAACCGCAGCAGAGCGCCTATGTGCGTCTCGTGGTGCTGGTTCTCTTCGCCATCTGCGTCTCGCACGGGCTGTGGCAGAAGTGGTGGTGGCTGGCGATCGGCCTTGTCACGTTGACGGTTGCATTTCTGGGCGGTGCGGATGCGCGCCGGCGGCAGGACGACTGAGCACGGGATCGTCTCCGACCCGGCGAGGCCTTTTCTGCGGCCAAAGAGAGAGTGCCAGAGCCAGCAGCATCGGCAGGAACATCCATTTCTGGCGGATGGAAATGCCGATATTGCCGGTGGTGTTGGCCATGACGAGCCACAGAACGGCAACGAAGAGCACGAAAACCGTGCGCGCAAAGGCAGGCAATGCCTGCGGATTGCGCCCCAGCGACATCAGCGCCCGCACCACCACAACAAGCAGCAGCGCGTTTTCAAGGCTGACGACCAGCGCATTCAGCCCGGCGGCATCGAAAAACAACGGCCTGAAGAGATAGGCGAACAACCTTGCGGGAACCGACATCGCAGCCAGATCGATGCTGGCGCCGCCGGACTGATCGATGTCCTGCCGCTCGCCGAGAAAGGCGCCGAGTTCGCCAAGGCTGATCCCGACATAAGACAGCGCCAGATGGGCGGTGAAGGCCGCGAGCGGCACGCTCACCGCCAGAAGACCGAGCTTGGCGAGAGGCCTTGCCTTGTAGGACCAGAAGAGCCCGCCAGCGAGCGCGCAGGCAAAGGCCGCCCCGACATGGGGGCGCACGAAGGCAAAAAGCACCAAGGCCAGAAGCACCGTCTTCCAGCGCCGGGCCGGTTCCAGCAGCGCCCAGATTGCAAGGCCTGCCGCCATGAAAGCCAGGGCGTCCTTGCCAATCGCGCTGGACCAGAAGGAGACGCCCGGCAGGAAGACGATCACCAGCGCCATCCGGCGGGCCATCGCGGTCTTGTGTGCTGTGAGCGTGCGCAAGGCGCCATAGAAAGCCAGAAGACCCACCATGCCGATGATGTTGAAGACCAGAAAACAGCCGAAATAGGAAAGGCCGAACGGATCGGCGAGAAGGCCGGTCAGCCAGTTGACACCATCGGTTCCCGGACGAAGCCGCCCCTCCCCGGCAAGACCGCGCAGGTAGTAGAGCGTGGCATCGGCGTTGTCGTTCAGCGAATAGCGGAAATAGAGACCGCAAAAGAGCGTGTGCCAGCCATAGAGCCAGGTTGCGAGCATGCCCGGCACGCCAAAGCGGCGCGCAAGACGCAGCGTCACAACGAGCCCGACCAGCAACAGGACCGGTATCGACACGGCCTGCCAGGGCGTTTCGGCAACGCTCAACATCCGCCCCTCGCCCCTTTGCCGCCTCTACACGCCTGACATGTACCAGAAAGCGAAGCTTCCTGTCAGGACGATGGCCAGCGCCATGAGCGGGAACGGCACGGCCAGCCGCGGCGCGATGCGGCGCGCAACCACCGCCTCCACCAGGAAGGCGGCAAAGGTCGTCAGGAAGAAGGCGACGGGAATGGCGCCGACGCCATAGCGTTCGCCGGCCAGAAGCGAGGCCAGCGCCCCTGCCGCAAAGCCGGCGGCATTGATGATGAACTTCACGCCGGTGCGCTTTTCCACGATGAGACCGAAGGCGGTGAAGGCGGCGGAAAACCGCACCAGCATGATCATGCCGATGAAGGGGAAGAGCCGGGCCGGATCCTCGATGGCAATCGGCGCCAGAAGCCGCACGATGGGTTCGGCAAAGACGAGGACAAAGAGATAGAGCGCGATGAAGCCGGCCTGCAGGAGAAGCGCGAACCGGGGAACGAAGCTTGCCTTTCCCTCCTTCTGCGCTTTCAGCGCCAGCGGCACCCAGGCCAGATTTACCACCTGGATGGCAACGCCCAGAACCATCGCCGGAAAGGCCGAGGCGGCATAGATCGACAGCCAGACATGGTCCCCGACGGTCAGGACGATCAGGCGCTCCAGCAGGGGATAGGTGCCGGCCATCACCACCACCGCGCCCAGCGGCACGCCAAAGGCGATCAGCTGGCGCATCAGGCCGGTGTCGAGCCCTTCGCGCGACAGCCAGCGGCGGTTGAAGCCGACAAAGACGAGGCCCGACGCGAAATAGGCCGCCGCGACCGTCATCATGAAGGCGGAGAGGCTGGCCTCGCCCATCACGAGAAGCGGCGCGAGGGCGCCGATGCGGATGACGGCCGAGATGGCCGTTGCGGCGAGGAAGCGGGTTTCCTGAAACCGCGCGCGCATGTGCGCGCCGCTGGCGGCGATCAGGCTGAAGCCAAGGCCGAAGAACACGATGCAGACAAGAAGCGCGCCGTCTTCCAGCCTCAGCGCCGAATAGTCGGCAACGGGCACCGAGAGGGCAAAGAGCGCCGTAAAGAGAAGCCCGTTCGCGCCGATGAGGGCAAGGGCCGTCGTCAGCAGCCGTGCCGGGTGATGCGTGCCCTCGTCCTCATCGAAGGCAAGGCGCAGGATGGCGCTGTCGAAACCCATGATGATGAGGCTGGAAAACACCAGCCCGACGAAGAGGATTGTGTCGAGGGCGCCGTAATCCTCCAGGAACAGCACGCGCGCGCCGATGGACAGGATGGCAAAGCGCACCAGCGCATTGACGAGGGTCGAGAGCGAATAGATCGAACCGGACCGCAACATGGCCAGAAAGGCGGAAGGAAGCCTGATCGTTGCCATAGAACCCGCCCCGGCCCTCAGCCTGATGCCGTTTCGCCCGCGCCGCCGGCATGGCGGTAAAGGGTGATGCCGGCATTCTTGTCGCCGGGCAGGATCTGCCAGCCATCGGCTTCGAGCCGGTTTCGGCCCGCTTCATCCAGCTTGTTGTCCTGGGTCACGACGAAGGCAAGCCCGAAATCGCGGCGCAGTTCGCCAAGATGGGCAAGGTCGATGAAGGGATAGCTTTCCATCGCCTTCAGCCTTGCCGTTCCGGCGCCGGTGCCGATGATGGGAAAGATCGGCCTCAGGCTGCTTGTGGTCAG
>JAGRKQ010000215.1 GCA_020442235.1 Hyphomicrobiaceae bacterium
ACCTTGGTGATGCAGGCCGTCTTGAAGCCCTGCTCGGCCATGCCGAGCGTGGCGCGAAGACCCGCGCCGCCGGCACCGACGACGACCACGTCGAACTTGTGGTCGATGACCGTGTAGGCCGGGTTTGCCGTTCCGTTCGATGCCATCGGTCAGCCTCCAAAACCCATCTTGAGAATGGCAAACAGCGCCAGCGCGCCGATCAGTACGCAGAAGAAGAGATTGCCGGCGAGCGCCAGCACTTTCATGCCCTCGCCATGCACATAGTCCTCGATGATGACCTGCATGCCGAGCTTCATGTGGATGACGCCGGAGAGCACCACCAGCGCCATCAGCACGGCGACGATCGGCGAGCGCATGGTCTCGACGAAGGCGACATGGCTGGCGTCGGAAAGGCCGATGACCATGACCACGAAGAACAGGATGAGCGGCACATTGGCGAGCGCGGTCAGCCGCTGGCGCCAGAAATGATCGGTGCCTTCCTTGGCCGAACCGAGACCGCGGACGCGGCCGAGATGGGTGCGCAGCGAGGATTTGGACTGGGACATTCTTCGTTCCTCCTCAGCGGACCGCGTAGCCGATCAGCCACAGGATGATGGTGAGCGAGACCGAGCCGGCGAGCGTGGCGCGCGCCAGAAGGTTGCGCGACTTCGCATCGAAACCGGCGCCCATGTCCCAGATGAAATGGCGGATGCCGCCCAGCATGTGGTGCAGAAGCGCCCAGGTGAAGCCGAACAGCACCAGCCGCCCGAGGAAGGAGCCGAGCACCTCCGTCGTATAGGCGTAATAGTCCGGCCCGCTGGCGGCGGCGACAAGCCACCACACCATGATGACGGTGCCGAAATAGAGCGCCGCACCGGTGATGCGGTGCAGGATCGACATCACCATCGTGAACAGCGGACGATAGATCTGAAGATGGGGCGAAAGCGGCCGTTCGGCCTTGAGGTCGGTCTGTGCCATGGACCCTTTCCGGCGCTGGGGCGTCGAGGTGACGCAAAGGGAAAGTGCGTTGCGCTAGAATGCGTTGCGCGGCGGTTGTATCGCCAGCATGCCGCCGCGTCAAAGCGACCATTGTTTATATGCGGGTCCGGTTTACACCGGATGCGGGGCCTGAGGCGGCGATTTTCAGCGCGGAACGGCAACCCAGATGTCGAGATCGAGAATGACGCCGTCGGTATAATTGCCCTCCGCATCCTTGTGGGGATGCGCCGTGCAGGGCAGGTCGTTGGTCGCCACCATCTGAAGCCGCAACAGCCCGATATCGTCGCGCCCGGTGATCGTCGCCTTGTCGAGAACCTTCGACCAGGCATGCACGGTGCCGCCGGCGAACAGCGGCGCGACGTGCCGCCCGCCATTGATCCCGGCGACGTGAAACGCGTTGGCCAGCCCGTTGAAGGAAAGCGCGCGCGCCAGGCTGATGACGTGGCCGCCATAGATGAGGCGGCGGCCGAACCGGCCCTTGCCTTCGGTATACTGGTTGAAATGCACCTTGGCGGTGTTCTGGTAGAGGCGGGTCGCCATCTGGTGCTCGGCTTCTTCCACCGTCATGCCGTCGATGTGGTCGATTGCCTCGCCGATGGTGAAGTCGTCATAGCGATGCGGCGCGCCGGCAAGGGCGGCATCGTAGCGAGCAGGATCGAACATCGGCACGGCGCTGCCAAGCGCATCCGGCATCACCGCCTCGGGAAGGTCGGGCACGACGGTTTCCGGCGTGGCGGCGTCCGGGTTGCCCTTGCGCACCATCACCCAGCGCACATAGTCGAGCACCTCGGTGCCATCGGCCTTGTAGCCGGTGGAGCGGACATAGACGACGCCGGTCTTGCCGTTGGAATTTTCCTTCAGCCCGATGACTTCGGAGACCGAATGCAGCGTCTCGCCGGGATAGACGGGCGCGAGGAACCGGCCGGCCGCATAGCCGAGATTGGCAACCGCGTTGAGCGAAATGTCCGGCACCGTCTTGCCGAAGACGGTGTGGAAGACGAGAAGATCGTCGATCGGCGCGGTCTTGTAGCCGAGGCGGCGTGCAAATTCGGCATCCGACTGCACGGCGAAGCGCGGGCCGTAAAGCGCCTGATACATCGCCACATCGCCCGCTGTGAGCGTGCGCGGCGTCGCATGGCGGATTTTCTGGCCGAGACGGAAATCCTCGAAATAATTGCCCGGATTGGTCTTGGTCATCGCCATTTCCCTTTACGTCATGCCCGCGCCGCCTTGCAGCGCACCATGGGCCAGCCTTGCGCCGAAACGCAACCGCCGATCAAGCGCGACGATGGGGGGAGGGGGTGGCAAGGCCCTGTTCCTGCTGTGCACCGTCTTCAGTTTCAGGTTGCAGAGGCGTGCCGCAATCCCAATATCTATAAGCAGGAGGATGATGGGATGGGCCTTTCCGAAGACTGCATCGAAAAGCTGACAGGCGTTGCCCTTGCCGGCGGTCTGGCCGGAACGCTCGCCTATGTCGGCGTCTCGGCCCTGGCGCCTGGCCTGACGGAACTCATCCTCGGGGGTGGCGCGCTGGCGGCACGGCTGTCGCGGGAAAGACAGGCCTCCTTCACCGCTTTCCAGAAGACGCTGGCAAAGCAGCTGAAAAAGGGCATCTCCACCGAGATTGAGCGCATCCATAACGGCGACCCATCAAAAAGGGCCGACCTCGATCAGGCGCTTGAGGAGATCAACACCCATCTCCCGAAGCTGGCGTTCACGGCGCAGGAGATTGCCCAGAGCGGCTTCGACGTCGAGACCATCCTGGACCGCGTCAGCGATCTCCTTCCGGAAAACGCCACCTTGCGCCAGAGCGAGATCGGCCGGACGCTGCTGCGCCAACTCATCGAGCTGAGCTATCATCATGTTCTCACCAGCGACAAACATGCGGCAACGCTTGCCTCGTTCTCTTTTAAAGAGATCATCGGTTCTCTGGCGAGCATCAAAGCTTCTCAGGAGAGCATCGAAGGAAAGATCGATGACGCAGCAGAGGTTTCAGATCGCCGCCATGCCGAGCTGATGGCGGCGATTGCCCGCGAGAAGGGCGTCGATCCGGCGCATCTGAAACCGCTGTTCGAGGCGGTCGGCCACGACCCGGTCGTGGATCCCCGGCACTATGAGACGGCCATCCGCGCAGCGGTCGAAAGTCTTCTCGCCCGCGCATCCGACCCGGTGCAACCGTCGAATGACGGCGCGGCGGTGGATGAGGCGATCCGCCTTGCCCGAAAGAAGCTGAAGGAACTCGACACCGAGGGCGCGGTGGCCGCGCTGGAAGAGGCGCGCCAGAGCCCGCTCATCCAGACCATCCGGCTTTTGAGGGAAGAGATCGCCATTCACGAAACCGCCTATCAATGGGAATCGGCGCTGGAAAAGCGCGCCATGGTCGCCACCCTCGACAAGGACGACTATGTGGTCATCGGTCAAGCCGGCGACATTGCGTCCCGCCTCGGTCTTCGGGAGAAGGCCCGGCAGTCCCACCAAATGGCAGGCGCGATCTGCGAAAGACTGCTGCTATCCGACCCCGACAACACCGAATGGCAGCGCGATCTTTCCGTCA
>JAGRKQ010000216.1:0-3267 GCA_020442235.1 Hyphomicrobiaceae bacterium
GAGCTGTCCGATGACGTGACCATCGTTGCGCCCGAAACCGATCAGTCCGGCGTTGCCCATTCGCTCTCGCTCAATGATCCCCTGCGGCTGCGTCAGGTGCAGGACAAGCATTATGCCGTGCGCGGCACGCCGACCGACTGCGTCATCATGGCCCTGCGCCATGTCTGCACCGAGCGGCCCGATCTCATCCTGTCCGGTGTCAATCGCGGGCAGAACATGGCCGAGGACGTGACCTATTCCGGCACCATTGCCGCGGCCATCGAAGGCACGCTGCTCGGCGTGCGCTCGATTGCCTTGTCCCAGGCCTATTCCTGGGCGACGCGCTCCGATGTGCATTGGCAGACAGCGCGCACCCATGCGCCGGCGCTGATTGAGAAGCTCGTCGCGCTGCCGATGGACGAGGGCGTCTTTCTCAACGTCAATTTCCCCGATTGCGTGCCGAGCGAGGTCGCCGGTGTCGAGGTGACCCGGCAGGGCCGGCGCGACGGCGAGTTTCTCGACGTTGAAAAACGCCATGACGGACGCGGCAATCCCTATTTCTGGCTGACCTTCCAGGGGCGCCTGCCGCGCCCCGATGCGGGAACCGATCTTGCCGCCATTGCGGCGGGCAGGATCTCGGTGACGCCGATCTCACTCGACATGACGGCCGGCGCGATGCTTGCCACCCTGTCGGGGCATCTCGCCTGAGGTCCGGCCATGGTGGGCGAGGAGGATGCCATCCGCCGCGCCCGCCTCGTGCTGTCCTTGCGCCAGGACGGGATCATGGACCGACGGCTTCTTTCCGCCGTCGAGCGCACCGACCGCACCCGTTACTGCCCGGAAGCCTTTGCGGCCCGCGCTTATGAGGACCGGCAGATTCCGATCGACTGCGGCCAGACGATGGAGCCGGCGCGCCGCGTTGCGATCATGCTGTCGGCGCTGGAGGTCGGCGAGCGCCACCATGTTCTGGAGATCGGCACCGGCAGCGGCTATGCGACGGCGCTTCTGGCGCGCAGCGCCCGGCGGGTGGTGTCGCTGGACCGGTACCGCACGCTTGTCGAAGGCGCCCGCGTTGCGCTCAAGAAGGATGGAATCACCAATGCCGAGATCGTTCTGGGCGACGGCCATCACGGCTGGCCCTCCGGCGCCCCCTTCGAGCGGATTTTTGTTTCGGCGGCCTGCGATCCGGTGCCGGCCGCGCTGATCGAAGAACTTGCACCCGGCGGCAAGCTGATCGCCCCCATCGGCGGCGAGGAAAACGGCGCGCAAACGCTGGTTCTTTTCACCCGCGGCGCGGACGGGCTGATCGAGAGCGAGCCGCTGGGGCCGGCCTTCGCGGGTCGTCTCGGGTCAGGCATTGCGCGCGCGCTTTAAGGCTTCCTCAAGATTAACAGCGTCTAATTCACTCGTGTTTCGGATGTAGCGAGTGAAGTCATGCGTACGCGAATGCCGAATGGAGTCCTGCCTCTGGCCGCAAGGGTTGGCGTTGTCGCCCTTCTTGCCGGGCTTTCGGCCGGCTGCTCCTCAGATGCGCAGCGTTTCAACATCTTTTCCGGCCGCGATGGCCCGGACCCGACGGTCACCGCGTCGATTCCGGCATCCGTGCCGATGGCCGAGCCGCAGGCCGCGCCGACGCAGCAGCCGCTGCCCGCGCCGATCGTGACCCAGCCGGCCGTGCAGGCCGCACCCGTGACGCCAGTCTGGACCACGCCGGCAATGCCCGTTGCCACGCGCCAGCCGCTGCCGGCACCGATTGCCTCGGCCCCGACGGCGATCACGCCGCAGGTGCCGCAGCAGATTGCCGCCGTTCCGGCTGCCCAGGCCCCGATCTATACCGGCTCCATCCCGCAGACCCCGGTTTCGACCGCGCCGGCCGAAGGCTGGACCGCAGCCGGTGGCACCCGCATCAACGCCGGGCAGGGCGAGACCCTCTTCACCCTGTCGCGTCGCTATGGCGTGCCCGTTGCCGCGCTTCAGCAGGCGAACGGCATTTCCGATCCGAACCAGGTTGTTGCCGGCCAGACGGTCGTCATTCCGACCTATGTCTATTCGCCGCGCACCGTTGGCGGTTCCGCCGCAACCGTTGCGCCGCAGCCTGTGGCGGCCACCGAAACCACCGCCTCCATCCGCGAGACCGCGCCGACCGCCTCCGTGCCGGTTGCCCCGGCAACCCACAGCGTGCCGGCGCCCGCGCCGCGCCCGGCGAGCGAGACCCGCGCCGCCGCGCCGTCGACGGTTCAGCCCGGCGGCAGCTATGTCGTCGCTTCCGGCGATACGCTTTACGGCATCGCCCGAAGGCACGGCGTTTCCACCAGCCAGCTGATGGCGGCCAACGGCATCGCCGACGCCAACCAGATCCGCATCGGCCAGCGTCTTGTCATTCCGGGTGCGACCACCGTGGCCGCCGTGACGCCGACAGCGACGCCAACCCGTACGGCACCGGCTCAGCCGGCGGCCTATACGCCGCCCGCGCCGTCGCCGGCCCCGGCCGTTGCCGCGCCTGCCGCGACCGTGCGTCAGGAAGTCGTCGCGCGCACACCCGATCCGGTCCCCGCCGCCTCCGCGCCGACGGCCGAACCGGCGCAGGCGCCGTCAACCGGAGCCCTGGCCTTCCGCTGGCCGATCCGGGGTCATGTGATTTCCGGCTATGGCCCGCGCGCCACCGGCGGACGCAATGACGGCATCAACATCGCCGTGCCGGAAGGGGCGCTCATCCGCGCCGCCGAAGATGGCGAGGTCGTTTATGCCGGCTCGGGTCTGCGTGGTTTCGGCAATCTCGTGCTTGTGCAGCACCGGGATGGCTGGGTCACCGCCTATGCGCACAATTCGGAGCTTCTGGTGCAGCGCGGGCAGCGTGTGCGCCGGGGTGAGAACATCGCCCGTGCCGGTCGCACCGGCGATGTCGATACGCCGCAGCTGCATTTCGAGATCCGTCAGGGCAACACCCCGGTCGATCCGTCGCCGCTTCTGCAGCAGCTTTGATCGAAGGGCCGCAAGGCCCGGATGAGAACCGCCCGAGGGGGACCGCGAGCCCTTCGGGCGGTTTTCTTTTGTCGCTATGGCAGCCGATGCTCAGATGGAAAGCGTTACGCTCTTGCGTCCGGCCAGATCCTGCACGAACTGCCACGCCACACGGCCCGAGCGCGAACCGCGCGTCACCGACCATTCCAGCGCCTCGGCCCGGATCTCGTCTTCGGAGCCGGGGATGGAAAAATGCCGGCAATAGGCAAAGATCATCGCCAGGAACTCGTCCTGGCTGCACCGGTGGAAACCGAGCCACAGGCCGAA
>JAGRKQ010000216.1:3352-3559 GCA_020442235.1 Hyphomicrobiaceae bacterium
GCGCGGCATGAGGTGGCGCCGGTTGGACGTGGCATAAAAAAGAACGTTGCCCGGCCGCCCTTCGACCCCGCCATCCAGCACCGATTTCAGCGACTTGTAGGAGGTTTCTCCCGCGTCGAAGGAAAGATCGTCGCACAGGATGAGGAATCGGAACGGACTTTCACGCAAAAGCGTCATCAGCCGCGGCAGCGCTTCGATGTCCTCGCG
>JAGRKQ010000217.1:0-3728 GCA_020442235.1 Hyphomicrobiaceae bacterium
ATCCGGCCCATAGCGTGCCACGAAAGGATCCAGCGGCTCCGAATGGGTGAGATTGAGCCCGCCTCGGCCAGCCATCAGGAACTTGCGGCCGGGGCTCGCCATCCTGTCGATGACGGTGACGCCAAGGCCGGCCCGCGCCAGAACTTCGGCCGCGATCAGCCCGGCCGGCCCGGCTCCGATGACGAGCGCACGCTTCACAGACAGATCACATAGGCCTTGCGGGTGGTCTCGATGACCCGCCAGATGCCGCTAAAGCCGGGCCGGATCACGAAGCTGTCCCCGGCTTCCAGACGGTGCACGCGGCCCATCTCATCCTCGATCTCGCTGATGCCGCTGAGAATGGTGCAGAACTCCCACTCGTCATAGGCGATCTTCCAGGCGCCGGGCGTTGCCTCCCAAAGCCCTGCATGGCGGGTGCCGTCTGCGCTTTCCTCGCTGTTCCAGGTGCGCGTGCGGGGCGTTCCCTCGACGATCCTGTCCAGTGGCGGCTCGCCCGGCTCGAAGGGATCGAGCGCCGTGATGCGATGAAAGCTCTCCATGGATCACTGCCCTTCCCGGCGCTGCCCGCCCTGCATTTCTTCACGAAGACCCGCGCAGGCATCGCGCTCCGCCTCGGGCATCTCTCCGGCGATCACGACAAGATCGTAGCGCGCCGCAAGTGCTTGCGGATCCACAAGCGCCTCATATTCCTCACGCGTATAAGCCGCGATGACGAGAACCGGAAGATCGGGGCGCGCGGCACGCACAAGCGCACCGACCCCGCGATCAGCCCGGATGTGGCCCTTGCCGGCATAGTAGAGAACGCGCGGGGCAGCCTCCAGCGCATCCAGAATGCCAAGCGCCATGAAGCGGTCTTTTTCCACCTGAACGCGGGCGATGTGGCCGGCGATCTGCGCGTCGATCAACCCGCAATGATTGTCGATCATCTCCGGAACCCAGTCGGCAAGCACCGCCTCGGTCTGCGCGCCAAAATCCGGCGCGCGGGCAAGAAGCGCGTCGCTTTCCTCGACCGTCATATCGCCGCGGCGCGGACGGTCGACGCCATAAACGGGCGCGGAAAGATCGACTGCCCGTTCGATCAGCGGCAGATAAATGCTGCGGTCTGGCCAGCCAAGCGCTTCCCATTCGGCCGTATCGAACAGGCTGGAGGAGTCTTGCGGCACGGCGCCATCCACCCCGCGCCCGCGGGGAAAATGCTCCATCGCCAACGCCATCTCCGGCGTGAAGAGGCAGGTGCCCAGCGCCACATGCGCGCCAATCCCGTGCCGCTCGCCGACGAACACAGCGCGCGCGGCGTCGGCCCGGGCACGCAGCGCATCAAGCGAAAGTTCCGAACCGCCTGCCGGATCGACGATGCGCATGGAAGGACACTCCGGCGCATCTCCTTCTGCCTTTGCCCTTTCCGGCAGGCCCGCAAAAAAGACAAAGGCAAGGCCCACGAGCCCCAGCCAGAAACGGTGCCCCTTGAAGGGGGCGCCGGCTTCGCCTACTCGGTGAACCATGGACATTGCACCTCCTTCATCCGCGAGCGGCGCCCGGCCGGGGCTGACGCTCAGACTGTGCGGCCCGCGCGGCTTCTGCGCCGGGGTCGACCGCGCCATTCAGATCGTCGTTCTGGCGTTGAAGAAATACGGCCCGCCCGTCTATGTCCGTCACCAGATCGTGCACAACCGATATGTCGTCGACGGGCTGATTGAAAAGGGCGCGGTCTTCGTACGCGAGATCGACGAAATCCCGGCAGGCTCCTCCGCGCCGGTGGTCTTTTCCGCGCATGGCGTGCCCAAATCCGTGCCCGCTCATGCCGAACACCTCAACCTTCTTTATTTCGATGCCACCTGCCCTCTGGTCTCCAAGGTGCACAAGCAGGCCCAGCGCCACATGCGCCTTGGCCGGCATGTGTTCCTGATCGGCCATGCCGGCCATCCGGAAGTCATCGGCACCATGGGCCAGTTGCCGAAGGGCGCCGTCACCCTGGTCGAAACGCCCGAGGACGTGAAGGCGCTTGCCCCCGAGGATGAGAACGCGCTCGGCTATGTGACCCAGACGACGCTGTCGGTGGACGACACCGCCGATGTGATCGCCGCCCTGAAGACCCGGTTCCCAGCGCTCATGGACCCGGACGCCGAATCCATCTGCTACGCCACCACCAACCGGCAGGAAGCAGTGAAGGCCGCCGCGCCCGGTGCCGATCTCTTTCTCATCGTCGGCGCGCCGAATTCGTCCAATTCCCGCCGCCTTGTCGAAGTCGCGACCCGTTCCGGCGCAAGTCGGGCCCTTCTGGTTCAGGGCCCGGAGGAAATCCCCTTCGATGCGCTGGAGGGGGTGAGGACGGTGGCGCTCTCCGCCGGTGCCTCCGCGCCGGAAATCCTCGTCAACGGCATCATCGATGCCTTCCGCGCGCATTACGACGTCACCCTCGATCTTGTGGAAACCGCCGTTGAAACCGAGCTTTTCCCGGTGGTGCGCGAGTTGCGCGAGGTTCCCCTGACGCGCGAAGACATGACCTTCCTGACGGGAGCGTGAGCGATGGCCGTTTACACAGACGTGCCGGACGACGCGCTCGCCGCCTTTCTTGCCCATTTCGATCTCGGCGAACTGACCGCCTTCAAGGGCATCGCCGAGGGCGTTGAAAATTCCAATTTCTATCTGGCGACAACGGCCGGCCGCTTCATCCTGACGCTGTATGAAAAGCGCGTCGACGTCGCGGACCTGCCTTTCTTCATGAACCTGATGGAGCATGTGGCGCGCAACGGCGTTGCCTGCCCGCAGCCTGTTGCGCGCAAGGATGGCGCCGTTCTTGGAACGCTCTGCGGCCGCCCGGCGGCGCTCATCACCTTTCTCGATGGCGTTTCCGTACGCCGCCCGAGCGCGTCCCATTGCCGCTCGCTCGGCGCCGCGCTGGCGCGTTTCCATCAGGCGACGGAGCGCTTCGAGGGCACGCGCCGCAACGCCCTCTCCGTCGCCGGCTGGCGCGTTCTGCTCGATCAATCCCTGCCGCGCGCCGATACGGTGGCGGACGGCCTTGCCGCGGAAATGTCCGGCGATCTGGACGACATCGCCCGCCTCTGGCCGAGGGACCTGCCGCAGGGCGTCATCCATGCCGACCTGTTCCCGGACAATGTCTTTTTCCTTGCCGGCGAAGTCTCCGGCTTCATCGACTTCTATTTCGCCTGCAACGACATGCTGGCCTATGACCTGATGATCTGCATGAACGCCTGGTGTTTCGAGCCCGATCATGCCTTCAACGTGACCAAGGCCAAGGCGCTTCTCGATGCCTATCAGGCCGTGCGCCCCCTGAGCGAGGCCGAACGCATGGCCCTTCCCGTTCTGGCGCGGGGCGCGGCGATGCGCTTTCTGGTCACGCGGCTCTATGACTGGCTGAACGTGCCCGAAGGCGCGCTGGTCACCCCCAAGGACCCGATGGAATATGTCAGGAAGCTGCGTTTCCACCGCTCTGTCACATCCGCCCGCGCCTATGGTGTCGCGTGAGCGGCACGGTCGAAATCTGGACGGACGGCGCCTGCTCGGGCAATCCCGGCCCTGGCGGCTGGGGCGCCATTCTCGTCTATGGCGAGACCGAAAAGGAACTCTCAGGCGGTGCGGCCGAGACCACCAACAACCGCATGGAACTGACGGCGGCCATTGAGGCCCTGAACGCGCTGAAGCGCCCCTGCACCATCACCCTTCACACCGATTCCACCTATGTGAAGGACGGCATCACCCAATGG
>JAGRKQ010000217.1:3818-4426 GCA_020442235.1 Hyphomicrobiaceae bacterium
GACTGGCGCTGGGTCAAGGGCCATGCCGGCCACGAAATGAACGAACGTGCCGATGCGCTCGCCCGTGCGGGCATGGCGCCATACAAGCCGGCGCCACGCCCTGAAGCGGATCAGGGGAACATCGCCAGCTGATCCAGCGCCGTCGTCTCTTCAATCCCGAAGGCGAGGTTGAAGTTCTGGACCGCCTGCCCCGCCGAGCCCTTCACCAGATTGTCGAGCACGCCGACGAGGATCGACCGTCCCGGAATGCGGTCTTCAAACAGCGCAATATCGACGAAGTTGGAGCCGCGCACGGTCTGGGTCTGTGGCATCACGCCCTTGGGCAGAACCCGCACGAAGGGCTCGTCCCTGTAGCGCGTTTCGAGGCAATCGCGCAGATCCGCGGTCTTCACCCCGTCCTGCATCCGCACATGGCAGGTGACGAGTTCGCCCCGGCTCATCGGCACCAGATGCGGCGTGAAATTGACCGTCACCGCCTTGCCGGCGGCCTTGCCGATTTCCTGCTCGATCTCCGGCGCATGGCGATGGCTGCCGATGGAATAGGGCGAAAGCCCCTCTCCCGCCTCGGAAAACAGCGTGTTCTGCTTCAGTCCGCGACCGGCGCCGGA
>JAGRKQ010000217.1:4585-6561 GCA_020442235.1 Hyphomicrobiaceae bacterium
CCTGAAGCGCGATGGCCTGATGCGGATGGCCATACCATTCGGCATAGGTTTCAGGATCGCGCAGACGGAAGTCCGCCGACATGTCGATCACCTTCACCCGCGGATGATCGCTGGCGATCTTCTTGGTGATCTCCTGCGTGGTGCCGTGCGGCAGACCGCAGAAGACGGCATCGACCGACGACCAGTCGGCCTCCTCGATGGTCTCCAGAATCGGCAGGTCGAGACGCGCCAGGTGCGGAAAGACCGCGCCCATCGGCTTGCCGGCATGGCTGTTCGCCGTCACCAGCGTGATCTCCATGGCCGGATGGCGCGCGGCAAGCCGGATCAGGTCAGCGCCTGTGTAGCCGGATGCTCCGAGCACCCCGATGCGGAATCTTTTCATCAGAAAACTCCCTCAAGCGATTCTTTCTTCGCGCTTTTTGAGCGCCAGGAGAGACAGATAGGTCGAAGCGATGGCCGCGCCGGCGATCGCCGTGACATCGGCATGATCATAGGGCGGCGACACCTCCATGACATCGGCCCCGACGCAGTCGAGCCCCGAGAGCCGCGACAGCACATTGAGCATCCGCGCCGTGGAGGGACCGCCGGCCGTCGGCGTCCCCGTGCCCGGTGCAAAGGCCGGATCGAGGCAGTCGATGTCGAAGGTGATGTAGGCCGGCCCGGCGCCGACACGCGCCAGGATGGCCTCGGCAATCGCCCCCGCCCCCATCTCGTCAAGATCGGCCCCGCGCAGCATGGCGATGCCGCAATCTTCCGGCGCATGGGTGCGGATGCCGATCTGGATCGAGCGCGCCGGATCGATGATCCCTTCGCGCACGGCCCTCAGCACGAAATTTCCATGCGAGACTTCCTCGCCGTCATCCGGCCAGGTGTCCTGATGCGCATCGAACTGAATCAGCGCCATCGGCCCGTGGCGCTGCCGCAAGGCGCGCAGAACCGGATAGGTGCAGAAATGATCTCCACCCAGCGTCAGGAGAAAAGCGCCATCGGCGATGAGACCGGCGGCCTCCGCCTCCATCGCGGCTGGCGCTTCCCACAGACGTGAGGATGAAAACACCGCATCGCCATAATCGACGACGTTCAGCGCTTCAAACGGGTCGATGCCGAAAGGCTCTTGCGGATCGCCCGCATCGAGGATGGCGCTCGCCCGGCGGATCGCCTGTGGCCCGAAGCGACAGCCGGGACGATTGGTTACCGACGTATCGAACGGGATGCCCCAGACAACGGCATCGGCACCGCGGACATCCTTGGTGTAGCGCCGCCGCATGAAGGAAAGCGCGCCCGAATAGGTCGGCTCGGGTTCATGGCCCGCGCAGGGTGAAAACGCCCGGTCGACGGGTTTTGCTGTGTCCTTGCCCATGATCTTGCGCCCGATATGCGGAAGGCTTCCCAGTCAGCCTCCGACGCATCGGGCGGCCCGATCACCGGAAGCGGTTCATGATCGGCTTCTCGAAATAGCGGTAGGACAGGTGCGCGGCAAGCAGCAGAGCGGCAATGCCGGCCACATGAATGGCGCTGGCCAGCATCGTGTTGCCCAGCACGATTTCTGTGATCCCGGCGGGCGTGACCTCGGTTTCGACGTGGAAAATGAACCGCAGCGACTGCCGCGCCACCCACCAGAAAGCCGAATGGATCATGTAGATGCCGAAACTGATCGTGCCGAGATAGACGAGCCAGGGATGCGACAACACGCGAATGACGCGGCTGTCTTGCGGCGTATGGTTCAGCGCCACAATCACGGCCGCAAACAGAAGGGGGAAGACGAGCAGCATCGGCCGGGTCATGCCTTCGGCAAGGCCGATGTCGAAGATGGTCGCCCCGATCAGGAAGACCGCCAGCCATGGACTGACGGTGACGCTCCTGTCCGTATCGATCTCATGAATCAGCACGCCGATGAAGAAGGACAGAAGGCAGCGGAACAGCCCCCAGGAGACCGAGTCGATGCCGTTCATGGCGACCGCATAGCCCGATGCCAG
>JAGRKQ010000024.1:0-270 GCA_020442235.1 Hyphomicrobiaceae bacterium
GATTCCGCTTCCGGCAGATCGAAGGGCGGGCGGTTTGTCTCGGCCAGCGCCGAGATGAAGAAGATCACGAACATCGGAAACAGTGGCAGCCAGAACCAGTCGAGGAAGGATGCCGGAAGGCCGATGGAGGTGCCGATGCCGGTCGCCTGCTCGCCGACGATGTCGGAAAGGTTGAGCGACCCCACGCACAGAAGCACGGTGATGATCACGAAGCCGATGGAAACCTCGTAAGAGACCATCTGCGCTGCCGAGCGCAGCGCGCCGAGGAAC
>JAGRKQ010000024.1:352-2351 GCA_020442235.1 Hyphomicrobiaceae bacterium
CCGACATTGATGTCGGCGATCACCCAGCCTTCGGCAACCGGCACCACGGCCCAGGCCGCAAGCGCCAGAACCACGGTCACGAAAGGCGCCAGCAGGAACACTGCCTTGTCGGCACCCGCCGGAATCACCGGCTCCTTGAGGACGAACTTCAAAAGATCGGCAAAGGACTGGAACAACCCCCAGGGGCCGACGACGTTCGGGCCCCGGCGCAGCTGCACAGCCGCCCAGATCTTGCGGTCGGCGTAAAGGATGTAGGCGATCGCCACCAGAAGCACGACCATCAGGAGGACGCTCTGCGCCACCATGATGACGAGCGGCCAGACGTAGGTTTCGAGGAAGCCCTCGCTCATTCCGCAGCCTCCTGCAGATCGCTGCCCGAGAAGCGCGCCGAGCAGTCGGCCATGACGGCGGACGCACGCGCAATCGGGTTGGTCAGATAGAAATCGGTGACGGCCGAAGAAAGATCGCCGGACGAGACCTCGCCGGCCTTCTCAGCCAGGGCCGAAACGGCACCGGCATCGGCATCGCTGCGCGCTTCGATCGCCGCCATGTCGGGATGCGCGGCATAGAGCGCGCGCCTGAGGTCGGCCAGCGAATCAAAGGCAAGCGTCTTGCCGAGGCGGGCCGAAAGCGCCCGCAGGATCGACCAGTCCTCGCGGGCGTCGCCCGGCGCGAAGACCGCCCGGCCGGTCATCTGCGCCCGGCCCTCGGTGTTGACATAGGTCGCGGACTTTTCGGTGTAGGCCGCACCCGGCAGGATGACGTCGGCGCGATGCGCACCGCGGTCGCCATGGGTGCCGATATAGACGACGAAGGGTCCATCGGCGACCGGCGCTTCATCCGCACCCATGTTGAAAAGAAGGTCGACGCCGCCGGCCATCATGGCCCCAGCATCGAGACCGCCTTCACCCGGCACGAAGCCGATGTCGAGGCCGCCGACGCGCGCCGCCGCCGTGTGCAGCACGTTGAAGCCGTTCCAGCCGTCCTTCACCACGCCAAGCTGCAAGGCGACCTTGGCGGCAAGCGCCAGCACCGCCGCGCCATCCGGGCCGGCAAGCGCCCCCTGCCCGATGATCATCATCGGCTTTTCCGACTTGGCCGGCGCATGGTCGAGCAGCGCCTTCAGCGCATCGATGCCTGTGCCAAGATGCACATAGTCATAGGTGAGATCGGCCGCTTCGCCGATGACGCCGATCTGCACAGGGCCGGCACGCCAGCGCTTGCGGATGCGGGCGTTGAGAACCGGCGCCTCCTTGCGCGGATTGGTGCCGATGAGCAGGATCGCATCCGCCTCATCAATGGCCTCGATGCCGGAATTGAAGATGTAGCCCGCCCGGCCCAGCGCCGGATCATAGGCAACGCCATCGACACGGCAGTCGGTATTCGCGGAGCCGAGCGATGCCATCAGCGCCTTGAGCGCGAACATCTCTTCAACGCTCGCCAGATCGCCGGCAACGGCGCCGATCTTCTCCGGCTGCGTTGCTGCAACCTTGTCGGCGATCACCGAGAAGGCTTCCGCCCAGCTTGCCGGACGCAGGCGCCCGTTTTCGCGCACATAAGGCTGGTCGAGACGCTGGCGCTTCAAGCCGTCCCAGACGAAGCGCGTCTTGTCGGAGATCCACTCCTCGTTCACCGCCTCGTTGAGACGCGGCATGATGCGCATCACTTCGCGGCCTTTGGAATCGACGCGGATCGCCGAGCCGAGGGCATCCATCACATCGACGGATTCGGTCTTGGTCAGCTCCCACGGACGCGCCTTGAAGGCATAGGGCTTGGAGGTCAGCGCACCGACCGGGCAAAGGTCGATGACGTTGCCCTGAAGCTCCGAGGTCATCGCCTTTTCCAGATAGGTGGTGATCTCGGCGTCCTCGCCGCGGCCGATCAGGCCCAGTTCGGAAATGCCGGCCACCTCGGTGGTGAAGCGCACACAGCGCGTGCAGTGAATGCAGCGCGTCATGATCGTCTTCACCAGCGGGCCGATATATTTGTCCTCGACCGC
>JAGRKQ010000218.1:0-1864 GCA_020442235.1 Hyphomicrobiaceae bacterium
GCTGCCTGAACGCTGAACGATTTTTACCGCGCTCAATCCTTTTTCAAGGCGATGCGCCTAGTCTGGCGGAATACGGGAGAGACAGCGGGACAGGCTTTCACGGTGAACGGGTATGGAATGCGCATGAAAGCGGCCATCGGCACGGCGCTGGTCATCGCTGCGGCCGGGCTCGGCCTCGGCGCGGCGAGCCCGATGGCGCTTGCGGCCGTTCTTCTCGCCGGGCTTGGCGCCTTCCTGCTCGCCCGCGCCACGATGACCGGCAAGGCCGCCCAGGGCAGCAGGCTCACCACCGGCACGCCCACCACCGGCGGCGAGCTCCCCGAGACCGCCGTCATCGCCGAACCCGCGCCCGGTGCGCGGGCGACAGGCGAAGGCACACGGTTCCTCGCCACCGTCAGCCACGAGATGCGCACGCCCCTCAACGGCATTCTCGGCATGGCGCGGCTTCTTGCCGATACGCGCCTCGACGATGCGCAGCGCACCTATGTCGGCGCCGTGCGCACCTCGGGCGAAGCGCTTCTGGCGCTGGTCGACGACGTTCTCGATCTTGCCAAGATCGATTCCGGCCGGCTCGATCTCGATCCGGCGCCGCTGGACCTGCGCTCCTTCTGCGAGGGGCTCGCCGAACTCGTTGCCCCACGCGCCCATGACAAGGGGCTCGGTATTGCCACCCATGTCGCCCGCGATGTGCCCGACAGCGTCACCACCGATGCGGCGCGGCTGCGCCAGATCCTTCTCAATCTTCTCGGCAATGCGGTGAAGTTCACCCGCAAGGGCGCGGTGTCGCTGGATGTCGAGCGCAGCGAAGACAGCATCGTCTTTCGCGTCACCGATACCGGACCGGGCGTTCCGGCGGAGGCGGCCGCACGCATTTTTGAGGCCTTCGAGCAGGCCGGCAACGCGGCCATGCGCGGCGAGGGCGCCGGGCTCGGTCTTGCCATCTCCCGCCGGCTGGCCGCTGCTCTCGGCGGCACCTTGTCGCTGGAGGAAAGCTCGGCGGCCGGTGCGATCTTCCGTCTTGCCCTGCCGATCCCGAAGGCCAATGCCGCGCGCAGTGCACCGCGCGCCTTGTCCCGTCGCACCGTTCTTGTCGTCGGCGCTCACGACCCGGAAACCGAATGTCTTTCGGCGGCGATCAGCGGCGAGGGCGCGCGCTGCCTGCTTGCCCCAGACCTTGCGACCGCGCGCCGGCTGGCGCCGGGTGCGGACACGCTGCTCGTCTTCAGCGCCGGGATCGACGGCGCCGACCTTTGCGCGCTGCGGGCGAGCGAGCCCGGCCTTCGCACCCTTGCGCTTCTCAAACCCGATGAGCGCGATGCGCTGGCGCGTCTCAAGGCTTCCGGCGTCGACGGCTATCTCATTCGCCCGGTGCGCGCATCCTCGCTCCTGCGCATGATCGCCGGCGCGACGCCCGACCGTTTTTCCGCCGATCCCGCGGACCGTCCGGCCGCGCCCGCCATCGCGCCGGCGTCAACGCGTCTCAGGCTGCTTCTGGCCGAGGACAATCCGGTCAACGCGCTTCTGGTGCGCACGCTCCTGACCCGGCGCGGCCACAGCGTCACCCATGTCGAGGACGGACGGGCGGCTGTCGACGAGACCGCCCGGCAAGATGCCCGCAACACGCCCTTCGACGCGATCCTGATGGATCTCACCATGCCCGAACTCGACGGCAAGGAAGCCGCGCGGGCAATCCTTGCCGCCAGCGCGGCAAGCGGGCGGGAAGCCCCGCGCATCGTCGCCCTGACCGCCCATGCGCTGGTGGAGGAACGCGAAGCCTGTCTTGCCCTCGGCTTTGCCGCCTATCTGACCAAGCCGGTCGATCCGGAAGCCCTGATCGCGGTGGTGGAAGAGGCGGACGCTTCCA
>JAGRKQ010000218.1:1939-4671 GCA_020442235.1 Hyphomicrobiaceae bacterium
CCTTTTGCTTGCCGGCAAAATGCCGCTTTGTCATCGCCTTGTCGCAAAGCTATGATCATAGCTTGCGGCACGATGCTGCATTGTCCCGCGCTTGCGGGTTCTTGAGAGACGTTAGACGGCCATGGCCACCGAACAGCGCGGACGCGACGCTTCACCCGCCAGTATCCTGACCCGGCTTGCTCCGCTTGCCCGGCGCCAGCAGGCCCTGCGCGCCCCCCATCTTGGCGGTTTCGACCCGGAGCCGGAAACGCTCGGGCGCATCGGCTCGCTGGAAGTGCGTCTCGCGGTCACCCCGCGCGAGGTCAAGAAGGCCCAGCGCCTGCGTTACAAGGTCTTCTACAAGGAAATGTCGGCAACGGCGGATGCCGCAACGCGCCTCACCCGTCGCGACGCCGACGCCTTCGACGCGCTGTGCGACCATCTTCTTGTCATCGACCACGATCCGAAGGGCGAGCCCTTCCGGCCGAAGAAGCCGAAAATCGTCGGCACCTACCGGCTCCTGCGTCAGGAGATCGCGGCCGCGCATGGCGGCTTCTACACCTCCGGCGAATATGACATCGGGCCGATGCTGGCCGCACATCCGACGCTCAATTTCCTCGAGCTCGGGCGCTCCTGCGTGCTCAAGCCTTACCGCACCAAGCGCACGGTGGAACTGCTCTGGGCCGGTATCTGGGCCTATATCCGCCGCCACGACATCGACGCGATGTTCGGTTGCGCCAGCCTTGAAGGCACCGATCCGAAGGATCTCGCCCTGCCGCTTTCCTTCCTGCACCATCATGCCGGCGCTGCCGGCGAATGGGGCGTGCGGGCCCTTCCGGGCCGGCGCGTCGACATGAACCTGATGGCCCCGGAAGCGATCGACCTGAAAAAGGCGATGCAGGCGCTGCCGCCGCTGATCAAGGGCTATCTGAGGCTTGGCGGCCGCTTCGGCGATGGCGCCGTGATCGACCATCAGTTCGGCACCACCGATGTCTTCGTGGTGCTGCCGGTCTCGGCCATCGGCGAGCGCTACATCACCTACTACACCCGCGACGACGCCAAGCCGGCGAACTGATCCGCCGGCCTGTGCCCTTCAGGGCTTGCGCCCGCCTCAACCGGAAATGTTGTAGGCGGCGAGCGCGGCCATGTTGACGATGTCGCTGTCACGCGCGCCGAGCGGCAGGATCTGCACCGGCTTGTCGAGACCGACGAGCAGCGGGCCGATCACCGTCGAGCCGCCCAGCTCCTGCAGCATCTTGGTGGCGATCGAGGCCGAGTGGAAGGCCGGCATGACGAGCACGTTGGCCGGCCCGGACAGGCGGCAGAACGGATACTGCGCCATGGCATCCATGTTGAGCGCGACGTCGGCGGCCATTTCGCCGTCATACTCGAAATCGACGCGGCGCTTGTCGAGGATGCGCACGGCCTCCTGCACCCGGTCGGAGCGCTCGCCGGGCGGGTGACCGAAGGTGGAATAGGCGAGCATGGCAACGCGCGGCTCGTAACCGAGACGGCGGGCAACGCCGGCCGCTTCCTCGGCGATGTCGGCAAGCTCTTCCGAATTCGGCATGTCGTGCACGGCAGTGTCGGCGACGAGCACGGTGCGCCCGCGGCACAGCGCCAGCGACACGCCGATGACCCGGTGGCCGGGCTTCTGGCTGATGGCGCGGCGGATGCTGGAGAGCGCCACCGAATAGTTGCGCGTCACGCCGGTGACCATGGCGTCGGCCTCGCCGAGCGCGACCATGGAAGCGCCGAAATAGTTGCGCTCGGTGTTGACGAGGCGCTGGCAGTCGCGGAACAGGAAGCCCTTGCGCTGCAAGCGCTGGTAGAGATAGTCGGCGTAATCCTCGCGGCGGGTGGAGATGCGCGCATTGGCGATTTCCATGCCGGCGCGGATCTCGATGCCGGCGGCTTCGGCCACCTCGCGGATTTCTTCCTCGCGGCCGACGAGGATCGCGGTGCCGAGGCCCTGCGCCACGAAGGACGCCGCCGCGCGGATCACCTGTTCCTCCTCGCCCTCGGCGAAGACGACGCGCTTCGGCTGGCGGCGCACGCGCTCATAGATGCGGTTGAGCGTGCCGGCGACCGGGTCGCGGCGGGCGGAAAGCTGCGCCTTGTAGGCGTTCATGTCGACGATCGGCCGCCCGGCAACGCCGGATGCCATCGCCGCCTTGGCGACCGCGACCGGGATTTCGGAGATGAGGCGCGGGTCGAAGGGCACGGGGATGATGTAGTTCGGCCCGAACTTGGCGCGCGACCCCTGATAGGCGATCGCCACCTCGTCCGGCACCTCGGCGCGGGCGAGATCGGCCAGCGCGCGGGCGGCGGCGATCTTCATCTCGTCATTGATCTGGCGGGCGCGCACATCCAGCGCGCCGCGGAAGATATAGGGAAAGCCGAGGACGTTGTTGACCTGGTTGGGATAATCGGACCGGCCGGTCGCGACGATGGCGTCATCGCGCACGCGCGCCACTTCTTCCGGCGTCACTTCCGGGTCGGGATTGGCCATGGCGAAGATGATCGGCTTCGGCCCCATGGAGGCGATCATTTCCGCGCTCACCGCGCCCTTGACCGACAGGCCGAAGAAGACATCCGCGCCGACCATCGCGTCTTCCAGCGAGCGGGCGTCGGTCGCCACCGCATGGGCCGACTTCCACTGGTTCATGCCCTGGGTGCGGCCCTGGTAGATTACGCCCTTGGTGTCGCAGAGGATGGCATTGCGCGCCGGCAGGCCCATGGCCTTCAGGAGC
>JAGRKQ010000219.1:0-1848 GCA_020442235.1 Hyphomicrobiaceae bacterium
GTGCCGTCATGAGGCCGGCCCGGCCAGGGCGGCTTCCAGCGCCGGCAGGAAGGTTTCCCGCAGCGCCTCTTCGGTCAGCGGGCCGATGTGCTTGTGGCGGACGATGCCGGCGGCGTCGATGATGAAGGTTTCCGGCACGCCATAAACGCCCCAGTCGATGACGGCGCGACCTTCGCGGTCGGTGCCGATCTCGTCATAGGGATTGCCGAGCGCGCCCAGAAAGCGACGGGCGTTTTCCGGGTCGTCCTTGTAGTTGACGCCGGTGAGGGTGATGTCGCCGCGTTCGGCCAGACGCATGAGCAGCGGGTGCTCCTGCCGGCAGGGGCCGCACCAGGATGCCCAGACATTGAGGATGGTGACGCGGCCGGCAAAATCGGCCGTATCGAAGCCGGGAACCGGTCCGGCCGGTCCGCCGAGCCCTTCCAGCGCCGGCAGCGCCGTGTGCGGCGCTGGCTGGCCGATGAGGGTGGAGGGAAGCGCCTGCGGATCGCGGCCGGAAGACAGCGCAAACAGGAAGACGCCACCGATGAGAAGAAAGGCGATCAGCGGCAAAAAGGCGATCAGCGACCGCTGCGGGCGGGTGTCGGCCGGTTCGCTCATGGTGCGGTGCTCCCGCTCTTGCGCCGTGCCTCGCGCGCTTCCAGTTCGGCGAGCTGACGGGTGAGCTTGCGCCGGTCGATGAACAGCCACAGCCCGACCGCCGCGATCAGCACGATCACGGCCAGCCAGGCGATGAGGATATAGCCGGAGTGGGGGCCGAACATGACGCGCGCTCTCAGGCCGTTGCGGTGACGGTGCGCTGGGCGCCGCGGCTGGCTGCCTTGACGCGGAGCGCGCGCACCCGGCGGCGCATCAGCTCGTTCTTCATCGCGATGAGATGCAGCGTGGTGAAGAGCAGGGTGAAGCCGATGGCGCTGATGAGCAGCGGCCACAGCATCGAGGCGTCGATGGTCGGTCCGTCGAGGCGCATGACGCTGGTCGGCTGGTGCAGCGTGTTCCACCAGTCGACGGAGAACTTGATGATCGGCAGGTTGATCGAGCCGACGAGAATGACGATGGCGGTCGCCCGGGCGGCGCGGGCCGGTTCCTCGACCGCATGCCACAGCGCGATCAGGCCGAGATACATGATGAAGAGGATGAGGACGCTCGTCAGTCGTGCGTCCCAGACCCAGTAGGTGCCCCACATCGGCTTGCCCCAGAGCGAACCGGTGATGAGCGCGATCAGCGTGAAGACGGCGCCAAGCGGGGCGGCGGCCTTGGCCGAGACATCGGAGAGCGGATGCTTCCAGACGAAGGTGCCGAGCGCGGAGAGCGTCATCATGGCATAGGCGAACATGCCGAGCCAGGCGGCCGGGACATGGGCATACATGATCTTCACCGTCTCGCCCTGCTGGTAGTCGGCCGGGGCGACGAAGAAGGCAAGATAGAGACCGGCGCCCAGCGTCAGCGCCGTCGCGCCGGCAAGCCAGGGCAGGAGCCGGTCGGTCAGCCGGGAAAAGACGGTCGGATTGGCAAGGTCGATGAGGCGCATTCTTCGTCTCTTAGAGCCTTCTAAAGTGACCCTCTCAATAGGGGCGGCAAGATGGCAGTTCAATGCGCGGGATCAATTTTGGCGCGCGATCAATTTCGGCGCGCGATCATTGCCCGCTGGTCCGCACCTCAGTCGGGATGTTTCAGAAGGGCGGCTGCCGCCAGCGGCCCCATCAGGCCGTAGACCAGCGTCAGCGCACACAGGATAAGGAAGGGCGGCAAAAAGGGATCGGGCTCCAGGATCGCGGCATTGGTGGCCGAAACGCCGAAGATGAGGACTGGAATCGCCAGCGGCAGGACGACGACCGCCATCAGAAG
>JAGRKQ010000219.1:1971-2912 GCA_020442235.1 Hyphomicrobiaceae bacterium
GCAACGACCAGCGGCAGGCTCGTCGCCAGCCAGTGGGCCAGAAGTTTGGCGAGCACGATCAGCATCAAGGGCTCGCCGGAAGCGGCAAGGACATCGAGCGTGCCGTCCTCCTTGTCGGACTGGAACAGCCGGTCGAGGCCGAGAAGCGTTGCCAGCAGCGCGCCGATCCACAGGATCGCCGGGCCGATGCGCGAGAGAAGATTGAGATCCGGCCCGACGGCGAAGGGAATGACCGTCACCACCGTGAGGAAGAACAGGACGCCGGTGAAGGCGCCGCCGCCGACACGGAAGGCGAGCGTCAGATCGCGGGCGAGAAGGGCGGTGAAGGCGCGCATCAAAGACCGGCCTCCGTGTTGGCCGCATCCCCGGCGTCTTCGTCGACCGGGGTCAGATCGAGGTGCCGCGGGGTGGCCAGCGCCAGCGGCGCGTGGCTGGCGATGATGACCAGGCCGCCCGCTGTGCGGTGCTCTTCCACGAGGCCGAGAAGCCGGGCCTCGGACGCGGTGTCGAGGGCGGCGGTCGGTTCATCCAGTAGCCAGATCGGACGCGCTGCGACCAGCAGGCGGGCAAGCGCCAGCCGCCGTCTCTGGCCCTGGCTGAGGAAGGAGGCGGGAAGGTCGGCAAGCCCCTCCAGTGCGACGGCGTCGAGCGCATCGTCGATGCTGCGGCCCGGCGGGCCATAAAAGCGCTGCCAGAAGGCGAGGTTCTCGGCCACGGTGAGGCTGGATTTCAGGGCGTCGAGATGGCCCTGGACATGAGCATGGGCGCCGGGGCCGGCTTCCGGATCGGCGTCCTTGCCCGCCACGGCGATGGTGCCGGCTTCCAGTGGCAACAGCCCGGCCATGGCGCGCAGCAGCGTCGATTTTCCCGCTCCGTTGCGGCCGCGCAGGACGAGCGCCTCACCGGCCGAGACGGATACGCTCACCCCTTCCAGCACGCGC
>JAGRKQ010000220.1 GCA_020442235.1 Hyphomicrobiaceae bacterium
CGCACCGAATACCAGCCGGCATAGCTGTCCTTGTAGATGTCGCCATTGGCGGCCATACGCTCCCAGATGGCTTTGGAGGCGGCGTAGTGGCGCGGCTCGGTGGTGCGCACGAAATCGTCGTTGGAGCAGCCGAGCTGGGCAACCATCTTCTGGAACAGCGGCGCCTGCTGGTCGGCGAAATCACGCACCGCGATGCCTGCCCGTGCCGCCGTCTGCAACATCTTCTGCCCGTGCTCGTCGGTGCCGGTCAGAAAGCGCACATCAAAGCCGTCGAGCCGCTTGAAGCGGGCGATCGCATCGGTCGCCATGGCCTCATAGGCATGGCCGATGTGCGGCGCACCATTGGGATAGGAAATTGCGGTGGTGATGTAAAAAGCTTTGGCCATGGCGCAATGGTTGCCCTGCAAGCTGCGCCCCGGCAAGAGCGGAGCGGCATGGGATCATCGGATGGCGGAGGCGAGTTCCTCAAACGCCAGAAAAACGAAGGATTTCCGGTCGAGGTTGAAGACGTCGGTCTCCGTGGAGAGGCGCGCGAGCTTGTCCCACACCTCCGACCAGCGCGCAAGCGGGGGATGTGCGGCGGGAACGCCCGCCCCCAAAGGCTCTGCAAGGCCGCGCACACGACGGTGCAGCCAGTCGCCGATGAGTTCGACCATCAGCGCCTTGGCCTCTTCGCCTGTCGCCGCAATCCGCTCGGCAAAGCCATGCAGCGCCCGCGGGTCCGTATTGGGCAGATGCGCGAGCAGCGTCAAAAGCTCCTGGCACAGCGCCAGAACCTCCGGTTCGGCCAGTTCGATTGCCCGGCGCAGCGAACCGCCGGAGAGGGCCGCTGCCAGTTCGGCCCGATCCTTGTCCACGCCGGTGCGTTCGCTCAGGAGGAAGGCGATGGTTTTTTCATCGAGCGCCCGAAAGGCCACCTGACGACAGCGCGACCGCAACGTCGGCAGCACCGCGCCTGCCCGATGGGCGATCAGGAAGAAAACCGTTCGTCCCGGCGGTTCTTCCAGCACCTTGAGCAGCGCATTGGCCGAGTTGGCATTGAGGTCGTCGACAGCATCGACGATCACGACGCGGTGCCCACCATCGGCCGCCGTTGTGCCGAGCCGCGCCATCGCCGCACGGGTATCCTCAACGCTGATGACCTGCTTCAGGCGATTCTTGTCCGCATCGAAGCGGCGCGACAGGTAAAACAGATCCGGATGGGCCAACTGCTCGACGAGCCGCCCGGTTCTTTGCCGCAAGGCCGCGCGCTCTCCCCCCTCTTCCGGCATGAGAAGATCGCGGGCGAGCGTGAAGGCGACCGTTGCCTTGCCGATCCCGCGCTCGCCGGTGAAGAGCCAGGCGTGATGAAGGCGGCCCGAGCGGCGGGCGGATGTGAACTCGGAAAGGACATCATCATGCCCGGCGACCGCCTGCGCCTCCTGCGGCAGCGGCCAGCCTTCGAGACGATCATGGGCGTTGAGGGTCACGCTGCCGGCTCGATCAGGGCAAGAATTTCGGCTTCGATGCGCTCGGAGACGACCTCCATGCTGCCGCCAGCGTCGATCAGATGGATTCTTTGCGGTTCGCGCCGTGCCAGATCGCGGAAACCTTGCGCAATCGCCGCGTGAAAGGCCCCGTCCTCGTCCTCGAAGCGGTCCGAAGCGCTTTCACCTGTGCGGGCGCTGCGGCGCTCAGTGCGCGTTTTTTCATTGATGTCGAGAACAAGGGTGAGGTCCGGCCATGTCGGACCGATGGCGGCCGCCTCGATCTGTTCCAGCGTTGCTGTGTCGATCCCGCCGGCAACCCCCTGATAGACACGGGTGGAATCGGCGAAGCGGTCGCAAAGGACGATGCTTCCCGCCTCCAGCGCCGGCCGGATGACGCTGGCAAGATGATCGGCCCGCGCGGCGGCAAAAAGCGCGGCCTCGGCCAGCGGGCCATCCATCTTGGCATGTCCGCCCAGAAGGATGCTGCGCAGGATCTCGGCCGCCGGCGACCCGCCAGGCTCGCGCGTCACGACGACATCGAGACCGCGCCCGCGCAGGGCTTCGGCCAGCCGCGCGATCTGGGTGGATTTGCCGCTGCCTTCTCCGCCCTCGAAGGTGATGAACTGGCCGCGTCCGCTCATTGCAGGTCGCCTGCAAAACTGATCGGCGGGATCCAGCCGAAAAGAAGCTCCGTCAAGCCGTCGCGCGCTCTTGCCGTCAAGGGACCGACCGGCACGTCGCTGGCAGCCACAAGCCGGGTTTCCTGGATGATCAGCCCGTCGCGTTCGACGACCAGTCGTCCGATCGGCTGTCCGGCCACAACCGGTGCCGGCACAGGTGAATCATAGACGACGCGGGCGCGCACCCGCTCCACGCCTTCGCGCGGAAGAAGAATGTGCAGATCGCGGTCTTCGGCCACGACGCCGACATAGCGCTGCGCACCGCCATGCACGCGCACCTCGGTGATCGGCTCGCCGCGCGCTGCCACAAGCACGGTGCGAAAATCATTGAAGGCGTGCTCCACGATGCGAGCGGCCTCGGTCACACGCGCTTCCGGGGTATCGAGGCCGGCCAGAGCAAAGACGATGCGGCG
>JAGRKQ010000025.1:0-446 GCA_020442235.1 Hyphomicrobiaceae bacterium
GCGGCCATGCTGGCCGGGGTGGAGGACTGTCCGCAACGGGTTCGGGGTTGTGTCTGCGTCGGCTATCCGCTGCACCCGCCCTCGCAGCCGGACAAGCTGCGTCTTGCCCCGCTTCTGGAGGCCCGCCGTCCCGTTCTGGTCTGTCAGGGCGAGCGCGATGTCTTCGGAACCCGCGCCGAGATCGAGACGATGGACTGGCCGGAGCACATGTCCTGGCAGTTTCTTGCCGACGGCAGTCACGATCTCGGGCCGACGGGGCGCTCCGAGGCAACGCTCAAGGGCAATATCGACAGGGCCGCGAAGGCGGTGAGGGCCTTTATGGCGTCTCAGCCCCTGCGGTAGCGCACCCGCGCCGAGCGCTCGATGGCGGCGACGGCCAGCTTGTCGAGGTCGAGCCGGTCACGCAGCATCTGCAGGAAACGCAATTCTTCCTGCTCCACCCTGAG
>JAGRKQ010000025.1:546-5747 GCA_020442235.1 Hyphomicrobiaceae bacterium
TCGGAAAGAAGGGCCGCCGTCTGGCGTGCAACCGCCACCAGATCGTCAGGCGCAAAGCCGCCAAAGACCGGCAGGCGGCGCACCAGATCGCCGATGGTCTGCATCTCGTCGTCGGTCATGGTGCGGTCGGCTGCCGACATGGTCACCATCACATGGATGAGGGCTTCCTGCGCCGCGCGTTCCGTCATGATCCTCTCCCGATGCAAGTCTTGATGGTCAATGGGTGTCCTCATCTGCCCTTAGCCCGGTCTTCCCTTCACGGCAAGACGCAGCAGGGGGGCTCTGCGCCAAAGGCGCGTTGACGGCCACCGGCAGGCGTGCCACACCCCAGCCGCCCTCAACCGACCGGGATGTCCGTTCCATGACCGCGCCGCTTGCTCCGCTTGATGCCGAGACCCTTGCCGCTGCCGCCGAGGCCAAGGCCTGGCCCTTCGAGGAAGCGCGCAAGATCGTCAAACGGCTGGAGCGCTCCGGCCGCAACGAGGTCCTGTTCGAGACCGGCTACGGCCCTTCCGGCCTGCCGCACATCGGCACCTTCGGCGAGGTGGCGCGCACCACCATGGTGCGCCACGCCTTCCGCATCCTGACCAGGGATGCCGTGCCGACCCGGCTCCTGTCGTTCTCCGACGATATGGACGGGCTGAGGAAGGTGCCGGACAACGTTCCCAACAAGGCGCTTCTGGCGGCCAATCTGGAAAAGCCGCTGACGGTCGTGCCCGATCCCTTCGGCACCCACGACAGCTTCGGGCGGCACAACAATGCGCGCCTGCGCGCCTTTCTCGACCGCTTCGGCTTCGACTACGAGTTCGCCAGCGCCACGGATTACTACACCGCCGGCCGCTTCGACGAAGCGCTGGTGCGCATCCTGGAAGTCTATGACGCGGTGATGGCGATCATGCTGCCGACGCTGGGCGAGGAACGCCAGGCGACCTATTCGCCGATCCTTCCGATCTCGAAGGTCTCCGGCAAGGTGTTGCAGGTGCCGCTTCTTGCCATCGACGCCAAGGCCGGCACCGTCACCTATCACGACCCGGATCTGGGCGAGGACGTCACCACGACGGTCACCGGCGGCGCGGTCAAGTGCCAGTGGAAGGCCGACTGGGCGATGCGCTGGTTCGCGCTTGGCGTCGACTACGAGATGAGCGGCAAGGATCTCATCGATTCCGTCACGCTGGCCTCGAAGATCTGCAAGGTCATGGGCGGCACGCCGCCGGACGGCTTCAACTACGAGCTTTTCCTCGACAAGGACGGCAAGAAGATCTCCAAGTCGAAGGGCAACGGCCTGACGATCGACGAATGGCTGGCCTATGCCAGCGCCGAAAGCCTGTCGCTGTTCATGTTCCAGAAGCCGAAGGCGGCGAAGCGGCTGCATTTCGACGTCATTCCGCGCGCCGTCGACGAATATTACCAGTTCCTCGGCGCGGTGGAGCGCCAGCCGGCCAGTCAGCGCCTCGCCAATCCGGTCTGGCACATCCATTCCGGCCGCCCGGAGCCGAAGGACCTGCCGGTCTCCTTCTCCATGCTGCTCAATCTGGCCAGCGCCTCCAACGCGCGTGAGGCCTCGGTGCTCTGGGGCTACCTGACACGCTACCGCCCCGACCTGAAGCCGGGCGAGCGCGCCGATTTCGATGCCCTGGTGGAAAGCGCGGTGCGCTATTTCGTCGAGCAGGTGCTGCCGCAGAAGCGGTTCCGCGCCCCGAGCACCGAAGAACGCGCCGCACTGGCCGATCTCGCCTCCGCCATTGCCGCCCTGCCGGAAAAGAGCGATGCCGGCGCCATTCAGGATGTCGTCTACGACATCGGCCGCAAGGCCTTCCCCGATCCGGCCAAGACCGGCCCGGACGGCGGTCCCGGCGTGTCGCTCACCTGGTTTGCCGCGCTCTATGAAATCCTGCTCGGCGAGGAAAAGGGCCCGCGCTTCGGCTCCTTCGTGGAGCTTTACGGCCAGACCGAAACCGTAGCGCTGATCGAGGACGCGCTCGAAGGCCGTCTCGTCGCCAAAAACCCGGACTAGGAACCGGACAAGGATCAGGGGGCGAAGGGATCGCCCCCGGTCAGGCGGTAGAGGCCGCGCCGGTTCGCCCGCGCGGCGAGTGCGGCATCGCGGTAGCCCTGCGGCGCTCCATCCGCCGCGCCGATCCAGCCGAGCCCGATCAGCCGCCGGGCAATGTCATTCTCGCCGATGAAACAGGTGGCGCGCGGCGGCGTATCGGCGTCGGGGCTGCGGTCTTCCGGCTCCACCACGCATTCGACCCGCGACAGCCGCACCACCCTGCGGATGCCGATGAGGGCAAGATCCGCGCAGGCCCGCCACCCGCCGGAAGGAATGGCGCAGCGCGCACTCTCCGGCGGCAGGGCGACATCCTTGAGGCGCATGCGCAGCCCGTCGCGCCCTTCGATGAGATCCGGTTCGATGAAGCCGATAACGCCGAGATCGTAACGGCGCGGGCGCGGCGGCGGCGGCGGCGGATCGGGCATCCGTTCCACCTCGCCGGTGATCACGGGGCCGGGAAGAACCCGGTCCGGCGTGACCTGGCGCACCGGCGGCAGGGTGACGGTGCGCGTCTGCGGTTCCGGCGGCGCTGCGGGGACGGCCTGTTCCCGAGGGGGGTCGGGTGGAGCCTGCGGGGCGTCTTCATCGCAGCCGGCAAGCATGGCGAGCGCCAGAAGGGCAACAGCGCTGCACAGCCCCCGATGCGGCGCCCGCCCCGCGCTCATGACAGGGCGTGGCCCGGCGCCGGGGCCCGCTTTCCGGCGCCAAGAAAAATGGCGGCGGCGATCAGAACGGCGGCGGCGATCTCGCCCGGCCGCACCGGCTCGCCGATCAGCGTCCAGCCCAGCGCCAGCGAGACGCCGAGTTCCAGCGTGCCGACGAAGGCCGCCGCTGAAGCGCCGGTCATCGGCGTGCCGATGACGATGGCAAGCTGCGGGCCGACCCCGGCGATGGTGACGAAGAGGAGAAGGATGAAGGCCGCCTCGATGCTGGCAGGAAAGGCGGCTGCGATGCTGCCGCCGAGGATCGGCAGGCAGGCAAGCGCCGAGCCGAGGCAGATGGCGGCGCTGCGGGTCAGGGGGCCGAGCGGCGAGGGTCGGCCGATGGCGCTGAGAAGCAGCGCATAGCTGAACGGCCCGCCAAAGGCGAAAATCACCGCCGGCAGGCTGATGAGCGCGTCTTTCAGCGCCGGGCCGACGGAAAGAAGCGCCGCGGCGATCACCAGCGCGGCGGCGGCAAGATCGCGCGGCGGCGGCGCGCGCCTCAGGCGCAGCGCCTCCAGAAGGGTGGTAAAGAGCGGAAAGGAGAAGAAGATGATCGTTGCCAGCGCGATGCCGCCGGTCTCCACCGCCCTCAGATAACCGAGAACGCCGATGGTGAGCACGACGCCGACACCGAAGAGTTCCAGCCCTTCGCGCGGCGCCTGACGCAGCCGCGGCAGCAGCGGGCCGAAGAGCAGAAGCGGCACGATGAAGCGATAGGGCAGGAGCCCTTCCGGTGTCATGCCGGCCTCATAGGCGAGGGCGGCAAAAATCGGGATCAGGCCGAAACCGGCCGCTCCGATTGCCACGAGCGCCAGCCCGCCGGCCCGGCCCGAAACGCCCGCCGGGGCGGTTTCGGCCGTGCTCATTGCGAGGCCCAGACGATGCGCGCGATCCATTCCACATCGGCAAGCTCGATGGACCGGTTCGGATGGTCCGGGTTGAGGCTGACGAGTTCGATGGATTTTGCGCTTTTGCGGGCCAGGACCTTGGCCGTCACCTCGCCGCCGCGCGTGCGTACCACGACGCGGTCGCCGCGCCGCACCTGCGCACCCGGCGAGACGATGAGCAGGTCGCCGTCGCGGTAAAGCGGCAGCATGGAATCGCCCGACACCTCCAGCGCATAGGCGTGTTCGTCCTGAACGCCGGGGATCGGCACCGCGTCCCATCCGGCCCCGGCCGGAAATCCGGCATCGTCGAAATAGCCGCCCTGACCGGCTTCGGCCATGCCGAGCAGCGGCACCGTGCGGGTCATCTGGTCGGGATAGGCTTCCTTCAGCTCCGGCGCCTGTTCCAGAAGCTGCACGAAGGAAGAAAAGCTTTCGCCGGTTGCTTCCAGCACCTTGACGAGGGATTCGGTCGAGGGCCAGCGCGGGCGTCCGTCATTGGCGGTGCGCTTGGACCGGTTGAAGCTCGTCGGGTCCAGTCCGGCGCGTCTTGCCAGCGCCGAGGGCGAAAGCCCGTGGCGTTCGGCAATCTGGTCCAGCGCGGCCCACAGGCCATGATGGGTCACCGGAAGCATCGTGAAATCCCGTCCTTGCGGCGACCCGGCTGCCCGCCTGGGAATATATTCCGCCACGCTCCGGCTTATCCCCCCCTTGCGGCGCTGTCCAGTCGGCGCCCTGCAATTCTTGCCTTGACGGCCCTGGCCGCGCTACGAGGCTGCGGACAGGCCGCAAGAATGCGGGCGGGGGGCTCTCTTGGGCTGGATCTACAAGATCGTCGGCAAAGACGAATGGGACGCGGCGCAGCGCGCCGGCGTTTATGACGGAGCCCCGGTCGACCGGGCCGACGGCTTCATCCATTTTTCCACCGCGGCGCAGGTTGCCGAAACCGCGGCGAAGCATTTTGCCGGCCGCACCGATCTGCTGCTGGTCGCGGTCGAGGAAGAGGGGCTGGGCACGGCGCTCGTCTATGAGCCTTCGCGCGGCGGGGCGCTCTTTCCCCATCTTTACGCACCGCTGGCGCTGGACAGGGCCGGTCCGGTTCGGACCCTGCCGCTTGGTCCGCACGGCATGCATCTTTTTCCCGAGGAGCTTTGAGCGATGGTCTGGCGCAGCTTTTCCCGGGCGCTTCTTTTCCCTCTCGTCGATGCCGAAAGCGCGCATGGGCTTGCCCTTGCGGCGCTGAAATCGGGCGCCATTCCCGGCTGCACCTTGCCGCCGGACCCGCGTCTTGCCATGACGGTGGCGGGACTTTCCTTCAAGAACCCGCTCGGCATGGCGGCCGGTTTCGACAAGAATGCCGAGGTGCCCGACGCGCTGATGAAGCTCGGCTTCGGCTTTGCCGAGGTCGGCACGCTGACGCCGCGCCCGCAGCCGGGAAATCCCCGCCCGCGCATCTTCCGCCTGGTCGAGGACGAGGCGATGGTGAACCGGCTCGGCTTCAACAATGAGGGCCATGCCAGCGCCCATGCGCGCCTTGCCGCGCGGCGCGGCGCAGGCGGC
>JAGRKQ010000025.1:5811-7239 GCA_020442235.1 Hyphomicrobiaceae bacterium
TTCGCCGGGGTGGCGGATTATTTCACCGTCAACATTTCCTCGCCCAACACGCCGGGCCTGCGCGATCTTCAGGCGAAAGCCGCCTTGCAGGAGCTTCTGGCGCGGGTCTGCGAGGCGCGCGGCGAACTGGCCGAACGGCTCGGCCGCTCCGTGCCGGTGTTCCTGAAGATCGCGCCCGACCTGGATGAAGCCGGTCTTGCCGACATCATCGAGGTGGTGGGCGAGAGCCCGATCGAGGGTGTGATCGCCACCAACACCACGATCGCCCGTCCGGCGAGCCTGAAGGGGGGCCATCGCGGTGAAACCGGCGGGCTTTCCGGCCGGCCGCTGCTGGAGCCGTCGACGCGCATTCTCGCCCGCCTGCGCCTCGCTCTGCCGAAGGACAAGGCGCTGATCGGCGTCGGCGGCGTGCATGATGCCGCCTCGGCGCTGATGAAGATCGAGGCCGGTGCCAGCCTCGTGCAGCTCTATACCGGCTTCGTCTATGGCGGGCCGCGCCTGCCGGCCGCGATTCTTGCCGGCCTTGCCGAGACGCTCGATGCGCGCGCCGTTGCCGCGATTGGCGATCTTGTCGGCACGCGGGCAGAAGAATTCGCCGTCTCGGAAAGCGCAGAGCCCGCTTGAAGAGCCCGCTTGAGAGGCACCCCGCCGGCCTGCCAGACTGAACCGCGAAGGGACAGGGATTCGCGGGGACGGCGATGACGGATGACGAGATGGCGGGCAAAACGGCGGGCGAGGACGCCGCCGGAAATGTGCCCGAATATTCCGTTTCCGAACTCTCCGGCGCGCTGAAGCGCACGCTGGAAGATGCCTTCGGCTATGTGCGCGTGCGCGGTGAGCTGTCCCGCCTCAGCCGTCCGGCTTCCGGCCATGTCTATGTCGACATCAAGGACGAGCGTTCGGTTCTGGCCGCCGTGATGTGGAAGGGCACGGTGCAGAAGCTGAAGATCCGCCCCGAGGAGGGCATGGAGGTGATCGCCACCGGCCGCATCACCACCTATGCCGGCCAGTCGAAATACCAGCTCGTCATCGACCGGATGGAACCGGCGGGCCTTGGCGCGCTGATGCAGCTTCTGGAAGAGCGGCGCAGAAAACTTGCCGCCGAGGGGCTGTTCGCCGCCGAGCGCAAGCGCCCGCTTCCCTTTCTGCCGCGCGTCATCGGTGTCGTCACCTCGCCGACCGGCGCCGTGATCCGCGACATCCTGCACCGGCTCGCCGACCGCTTTCCCGTGCATGTGATTGTCTGGCCGGTGCGCGTGCAGGGCGAGACCAGCGCCGGCGAAGTGGCGCGCGCCATTCAGGGCTTCAACGCGCTTGCCGCGGATGGACCGCTTGCGCGTCCTGACCTTCTGATCGTCGCGCGCGGCGGTGGCAGCGTGGAGGATCTTTGGCCCTTCAACGAGGAAATCGTGGTGCGCGCGGCGGCCG
>JAGRKQ010000221.1 GCA_020442235.1 Hyphomicrobiaceae bacterium
GTCGGCGATGCCTCGATGAGCCCCTATGAGATCGCCTATCCGGGCGGATCGGTGGAGCACTGGAACGCCGAGCCCGGCGCTCTTTGGATGAAGCGCTTCGTCGATGCCTTTCCCAAGATGGCCTGGATCAATCCCGTTCCGGAAGAGCATTGGGGGTTCACCCATTCGATCTCGATGATCCGCGACATCATCGGCGAACGCATGTTTCCCCTGACGCTCGACGGCCTCGACCGGGCGGCGCGGTTACTGGCAAGGTAACCATCTTTCTTTGCGCGTCCGAAACCTGCCGCTGTTACCCCTTGGTAGCAACCGCAAGGAAGCCAGACCGGGCAAGGGAGACGCAGAAGGATGAACCTGGAGGAGCGCCTTGTCGCCCCGCTGGAGTGCGCGGCCGGAGAATCCGGAGCCGCTGCGTCCTTGAGCGTGCATGCCCATGTCGGTCTCGATGCGCTCTGCGCCTGCCGCGATGCCTGGGAGGCGCTGGCCGAGGCGGCCGAAGTCGGGCCTTTCCAGCGCCCGGGCCTTCTCATTCCGCTCGCCCGCGAACTCTACAGCGAAGACGATGCGCCGGTGCCGTTTCTGGTCGAGGTGCGCGAACAGGACCGTCCCATTGCATTCCTGCCGCTGATCCGCCTTCAACGGCGTGGCCTCGATCTGGTGCAGTGGCTGGGCGAGCCGATCTGCGAATATGGCGACATGATCGCCGATCCGCGCGCCGACCGGGCTGGCGCGCTGGAAGCGGCGCTGGCCGACAAGAAGGCGCTTGCAGGCGTCGATGTCATCCAGCTGCGCAAGGTGCGCGCGGATGCCCAGATCGCTCCGGCTTTCAGTTATCCCGGTGCCATCGCACTGGAACCGCGTGAAGCGCCCTATATCGCGCTCTCGCGCTATCCGACGCTGGACGCCTATCACGCGACGCTCAATGCGCGCTCGCGCAAGAGCCGGCGGCGTGCGCGCCGCAAGATGGAAGAGGCCGGGTCGCTGAGCTTCACCGTCTTGAAGCCGGGTGAAGAGGCCGCGATGATGACGGGCCTTGCCATCGCCTACAAGAAAGCCTGGCTGGAAGCGGAAGGCCTTGCCAGCCGCACCTTCATGGCGCCGGTGAACACCCGCTCGCTGATGGCGATGGCCGAAACGCCGGGCACCGGATGCCGCGTCAGCGTTCTCAAACTCGGCGATGCGCCGGCGGCCATCGAGATCGGTTTCATCGCCGGCGGCGATTACCTGTCCTATCTGGCGGCGATGGCGCCGGATCACATCGCGCTCGGACCCGGCAAGATCCAGCTTGAGGAGACGCTCGTCTGGGCTTCGGGTGAAAACATTCGCCGCTTCGATCTTCTCGCGCCGGCCGATCCTTACAAGCTCGGCTGGGCCGAGGATCAGATCGGGGTCAGCGATCTCGTTCTGCCGCGCAGCCTTGCGGGCAAATTGCATACGGCGCTGTTCCTGAAGATGCTGCGTCCGGGGCTGAAGGGGCTGTTCCACATGGTTCCGCGGGATCTGCGGCGCGTCGTGGCGAAGAAAATCCTTCACGGCTAGGCCGCACTGGCGCAGTCTTGCGGCGCTCGATCCACAAGGCGCCGATTCCATGACCGACGACGATCAATCCTTTCCCGGACCGCCCGCCGGCTCGCCGCAGGACGACGGTGTTATCGAGGCGGCCATCGACTGGCTGCGCGGGCGCGTCATCGACGAGGTGGAGTGCCTCGTTCCCGACATGAACGGCATGATGCGCGGCAAGATCGTGCCGCGCGAGGAATTCATCCGGGCGCTGAAGTCGGGCGGGGTGCGCTTGCCGGAAGCGATCTTCGTGCAGGCTGTCACCGGCGACACGGTCAACGACACCAAGGTCGCGTCCGAACTGGACGGCGATATCCGCGCCCAGCCCGATCTCGGCACGCTGCGGATCGTGCCCTGGTACAAGGAGCCGACGGCGCAGGTGATCTGCGATGCCCTGCACATGGATGGCACGCCGGTGGAGTTCGCCCCCCGCAACGTCCTGCGCCGGGTCCTGAAGCTTTATGCCGACAAGGGGCTGCGCCCGGTGGTGGCACCCGAGGTGGAATTCTACCTCGTCACCAAGACCAACGACAACGACGTGCCGCTGTCGGCGCCGAAGGGCTTTTCCGGGCGGGCGGAATCAGGCCGGCAGGCCTATGGCATCGAGGCGGCCAACGAGTTCGATCCGATCGTCGAGGACATCTATGCCTTCTGCGAGGCGACACGCATCGAGATCGGCACGATGGCGCATGAATCCGGCCCGGCGCAGCTGGAAATGAACTTCCGGCATGGCGACCCCATCGAGATCGCCGATCAGGTGTTCCTGTTCAAGCGCACGGCGCGGCAGGCGGCCAACCGGCACGACATGTATGTGACCTTCATGGCCCAGCCGCATGAGGATGAGCCGGGTTCGGCCATGCATGTGCATCAGTCGCTGGTGCGGGCCGATGACGGCACCAACATCTTCTCCGATGCCGAGGGCAATGATACCGAGGCGCTCAACCACTATATCGGCGGCCTGCAACGCTTTGTGCCGCAGGCGCTCAGCCTGTTTTGCCCCAATGTCAACAGCTATCGCCGCATCCGGCGCGAGAGCGATGCACCGATCAATGTGCACTGGGGGCGCGACAACCGCACCTGCGGCCTGCGCGTGCCGGACGCCCCGCCGGAGGCGCGGCGGGTGGAAAACCGCGTGATCGGGGTCGATGCCAATCCTTATCTCGCCATCGCGGCGACGCTCGCCTGCGGCCTCATCGGCATGGAGGAAAAGATTCCCGCCGGCGAGATGATCACCTTCGATGCCCACACGCTGCCCTTCGGCCTTACCGAACATCTGACCGACGCGCTGCGGCTCCTGTCGGAATGCGAGCCGCTGCGTGCCGTTCTCGGCCGGCGCTTTGCCGATGCCTTCGTCGAGGTGAAGACGCTGGAATGGCAGTTCTACAACAAGGTCATCTCGTCCTGGGAGCGGGAGTATCTCCTGCTCAATGTGTGAGGCTCAGGACGCGGCCTCCGGCTCCTTGGC
>JAGRKQ010000222.1:0-4500 GCA_020442235.1 Hyphomicrobiaceae bacterium
CGGCCATATGGGCTTTGCGCTGGTCGGGCTTGCCTCGGGCTCGCAGGCCGGCGTGCAGGGCGTCGTGCTCTATATGGCGATCTATGCCGCGATGACGCTGGGTGCCTTTGCCTGCATCCTTTCCATGCGCCGGTCCGACGGCATGGTGGAGGATATCGGCGAACTGGCGGGCCTGTCGCGCACCCATCCGGTGATGGCCTTCCTTCTGGCGATGCTTCTGTTTTCGCTCGCCGGCATTCCGCCGCTTGCCGGTTTCTTCGCCAAATATTTCGTGTTCCTGGCGGCTATTGAAGCCGGGCTCTACACGCTGGCGGTGATCGGCGTTCTGGCAAGCGTCGTCGGCGCCTTCTATTACCTGCGCATCATCAAGATCATGTATTTCGACGATCCGGCGCCGGCTTTCGAGCAGATGCCCAACGAGTTGCGCACGGTGCTCGGGCTTTCCGGTCTCTTCGTGATCTTCTTCGTGCTGGCGGCCGGCCCGATGCTGCGTATGGCGGAAGCTGCCGCAGCCAGCCTGTTCTGAGAAGCCGGGACGGCACGAGAGTGTGTGCGTCCCATCGGCCCGTGAGCCTTTGACCATTGCCTTGCACAGAATGGGCGCGGTCTCTTCGACCATCGATGCGGCCTGGGATCTTCTGGCCGCAGGTGAAGAGGCGCCTTTCTGGATCGTCGCCGACAGCCAGTCTGCCGGGCGCGGGCGGCGTGGCCGGGGGTGGGAGTCCCCGCCGGGAAATCTTTATACCGCGCTGGCGCTGGATGCTGCGCCTCTGGGCAAGGCCGCGCCGCTTCTGTCTCTGGCCCTCTCGACCGCGGTTGCATGCGCACTGAACGGCCTGTTTCAAGGGCGCGCCGGAGCGCAGGTCAAATGGCCCAATGACGTTCTCATCGATGGCGCAAAGATCAGCGGGCTCCTGATCGAGCGGCGGCAGGAGACCGGCGGCGACCGGATGGTCGTCGGGCTTGGCATCAACGTTGCCTCGCATCCCGCGCTTGAAGATCGCAAGACAGCCGCGCTCAAGGCCTTTGCCCCGCAGATCGGTGTCGATGAGCTGTTTCAGTCCTTGTCACCGCTTGTCGAACATGCGGTCCGGCTATGCGTGCAAGGGGAAATCGCGGCCATTCGCGAAGAGTGGATGGCGCTTGCCGCCGGACTTGGAAGCATGATCGAGGTGCGCCTGCCGGAGACGACGCTGCGGGGTCGGCATGGCGGCCTCAATGGCGACGGAACCTTGAATCTTCTGACCGATCTTGGCCCGGTTGCGGTCGCCGCAGGCGACGTTTTCCTGTAACACGGGCAGATTGACGGACAGGATGACCATGGCAAGACGCACGCAATCCCAGACGGTTTTCATCCCCTTGGGCGGTGTCGGCGAGATCGGCATGAACCTCGCCCTTTACGGCTATGGTCCCGAGGATGACCGCTCCTACATCATGGTCGATTGCGGTCTCAGCTTTGCCGGCACCGATCTTCCGGGCGTCGATCTTCTCTATCCGGATGTGCGGTTCATCGAAGAGGATCGCCACGCGCTGAAGGCCATCGTCATCACCCATGCGCATGAGGATCACATCGGCGCGCTTGCCGCGCTGTGGCCGCGCCTCAAGGCGCCGGTTTTCATGAGCGCCTTCGCCCATCAACTGCTTCTGGCCAAGGGCACGCGCGATCATGGGCCGTTCGAGGCGCCGGTGACGCTGTTCTCGGCTGGCGCG
This sequence comes from Hyphomicrobiaceae bacterium, assembly GCA_020442235.1. Lineage (GTDB taxonomy): Bacteria > Pseudomonadota > Alphaproteobacteria > Rhizobiales > MH13 > JAGRKQ01. The sequence goes on from JAGRKQ010000222.1 coordinate 1,711, forward strand.
GCCTTCGATGCCGGCCCGTTTCGCATCACCCCGGTGCCGGTTTCGCATTCGATTCCCGAAGCCTTCTCGCTTGTCATCGATGCGCCCGGTCACCGGGTTCTGCACACGGGCGACTGGAAGCTGGACCCGGAACCGGTGATCGGCACGCCGACCGATCTCGACAGCTTTGGCAAACTGGCGGACGAGCGGGCCTTCGATACGATGATCTGCGATTCCACCAATGCAATCCGCGATGGCGACTCGCCCTCCGAAGGCGCGGTCGGGCGCGAACTCACGGCAGTTCTTCGCGAAGCGAAAGCGCGGGTGGCGGTCACGCTCTTTTCCTCCAATGTGGCGCGCATCCGCTCGGTGCTGAAGGCATCGGAAGCCGCCGGGCGGCAGGTTGTGGTGGCGGGCAGGGCGCTGCACCGGGTGATCGGCGTGTCGCGCGATCTCGGCTACCTTGCCGACTGTGCACCGGTTCTTGACATGGATGCCTTCGACAAGCTGCCACGCAAGGCCGTCACCTTGCTGATGACCGGCAGCCAGGGAGAAGACCGGGCAGCATTGGCACGCATCTCGCGCGACGATCATCCGATGATCGCACTGGCGCCGGGTGATCTCGTCGTCTTTTCCTCGCGCGTCATTCCCGGCAACGAGCGCGGCGTGATCGATATCGTCAACCGGCTGACGGAGAAGGGCATCGAGATTCTGACCGACCGTGAACGCCCCGTGCATGTGTCCGGTCATCCGCGCCGCGGCGAACTTGTGGCGCTCTATCACGCCGTGAAGCCAAAGGCGCTCATCCCGGTGCATGGCGAGGCGGTGCATCTGGCCGCGCAGGCTGCGCTTGCGCGCGAGAATGGCATAGCCGAGACCCTCATCGTCAGCGATGGCGATGTCGTTCGCCTCGATGGCCCGGTGCCCTCGATTGTCGATTCGGTGCCGAGCGGCATTCTCGTCGGCGACGGCAAGGTGATCGACGGGCCGGAGGAAACCGGGGTCTATCAGCGCCGTTCGCTGGCCGAGCGCGGCATCGTTTCGGTTGCCCTTGCGCTTGATGGGCGCGGGGCCATGCTCGGTGACCCGTCCATCACGCTCGACGGCGTGCCGGTCTCCGAGCGGCTTTCCCAGCCTTTGGACGAGGTGATCGAGGACACCATCTTCGATACGCTCGATTCCATCCCGCGCGCCCGGCGCAAGGACAGCGCCGTTGTCAGCGAGGCTGTCCGCAAGGCCGTGCGTGCGGCTGTCGGCGGGGTCTGGGGCAAGCGCCCGGCCTGCCATGTTCATGTTCTCATCGTTCAGGAGTGAAGAGATGATCGGTCGTCTCAACCATGTCGCCATTGCCGTGAAGGATCTGGAGAGTGCCAGCGCGACCTATCGCGATACGCTTGGCGCGAAGGTCCTGCCGCCCCAGGATGAGCCGGATCACGGCGTGACCGTCGTCTTCATCGAGTTGCCCAACACCAAGATCGAGCTTCTGACGCCGCTCGGCGAAAATTCTCCGATCGCTGCCTTTCTGGACAAGAACCCGGCCGGCGGCATTCATCACGTCTGCTACGAGGTCGACGATATCATCGCCGCGCGCGATCATCTGAAGGCCGAGGGGGCGCGGGTTCTCGGGGATGGCGAGCCGAAGATCGGTGCGCATGGCAAGCCGGTCCTCTTCCTGCATCCGAAGGATTTCTGCGGCACGCTTGTCGAACTGGAGCAGGCCTGATCATGCCGCTTGGAACCGCTGTCGCGATCTATTTCGTCATCTGGTGGATCGTGCTCTTCGCGACCCTGCCGTTCGGGGTGCGCACGCAGGAAGAGGCGGGCGAAATCGTTGCCGGCGCGCCGGCGAGCGCGCCGCACCGGATCGTCCTTTGGAAGATTGCCCTGCGCAACACCATCGTCGCGACGGTGGTGTTCGCCTTCGTCTACTGGCTTCTGGTCTATTCCGGCCTGAAGCTCACCGACATTCCGGTGCCGGGATTCGACTGAGGCGGGTTGTCTTGGGCGGGGGGTTGCCTTGCTGCTGCGCGCGCAAAGCACGGGTAAGAAACAAAAAGGCAGGGCCGATCGCCCTGCCTTTTGGCTGTCATCACAGATGTGTCTGTGACCATCTTCTGGGTGATGGTCCTCCCCAGACTTGGGCCGTCCTGCGTTGTTTTTGCCGCAGGTATCTGACCGCTGTTCCTGAAAGGAACAGCATGTTCGCCACAATAATGGTGCAATCTGCGTCTGTCATCCTGTAATTTTCAGGAACTGCCACACCTTTGGTCGATATGCACAAACGTCATGCAATGGCCGCACTGGCGGCATGCCTGCTCTGCGTTCCCGGAATGGGGGGCGTTGCGGCGCAGGAGCTCTCGAACCGGCATCATGTGACCGGCTGTGCCGATGAAACGGCCCGGCCGGAGCTTCGGGCCGATTCCCATGAGGTCGGTGGACCGGACGCAACGCTCAACCCGCGCGAATCGGAAATTGTCGTTCTGGAAGGCACGCTGCGCCGGCGCGGCGTCGAGGGAACCGGTGTTCTGACATCGCGCGATGCTGCCGAAGAGCCCGATCCCTGCGCCGTGACGCCCGATCGGTTCCTCGACAAGTAGACAGCGATTGCCTTGCGGGCAGGGGCGCGCTAACCCCGTGATTAACAAAGATCGGCCCCGCCCATACAGCGGCCAAGGCCGCCCATGACCCGAAGGGCAAACCCATGCGCATGAGCCGCTATTTCCTCCCGATCCTCAAGGAAACGCCGAAGGAAGCCGAGATCGTCTCGCATCGGCTGATGCTGCGCGCCGGCATGGTGCGTCAGGAAGCGGC
>JAGRKQ010000222.1:4689-4814 GCA_020442235.1 Hyphomicrobiaceae bacterium
CGTGCCGAACGCCAGATGCTTTATGGCCCGACCAACGAGGAGATGATCACCGACATCTTCCGCGGTTCGGTGCGCAGCTATCGCGACCTGCCGTTGAACCTCTACCACATCCAGTGGAAGTTCCG
>JAGRKQ010000223.1:0-590 GCA_020442235.1 Hyphomicrobiaceae bacterium
CCGAGAAGGGCGGCGATCCTGAAGGACCGAATCCTGATGGGTTTCGTCATGACCGGCCCCGTATCCTTCACGCCTCATACCGTCATGCCAAAGCGGTTTCGGCACGACAAGCGCATGTCCCATGGAATGTTGCGATTTGGCTGTGATCGGGATCACGTTTCCGCGACGAGTGGCTCTTGTGCATCAATTCCGTAGTCGCGGAGCTTGCGGTAGAGCGTCGAACGGCCGATGCGCAGCTGGCGGGCAACGTCCGTCATGCGCCCGTTGCAATGGGCGATGGCGAATCGAATCGCCTCTTCTTCCAGATCGACCAGGGAGCGCAAATTGCCGTCCTCGCCGATGAGGGCAGAAAGCGCATAGGGTGCGGGCGTGTCGGCGGGCTGAAGCGTCGGCGTGAGCGGCGCGGCCGCCATCGGTGCCATGGCCGGGGCCTCGGGCACCTCGCCATCGACGGCGAGCGCGATCTGCGGGAAATCGCAGCGGCGCAGATGCGCCCCATCGCTGAGCACGACCGCGCGGAAGATGGCGTTCTCCAGCTGGCGGATGTTCCCCGGCCAGCCATACTGCATCAGCATGGTGAGAGCGTCCGG
>JAGRKQ010000223.1:665-3182 GCA_020442235.1 Hyphomicrobiaceae bacterium
TCGTCCATGCGTTCGCGCAGTGCCGGCACGAAGATCGGGAAGACGTTGAGCCGGTAATAGAGATCCTCGCGGAAGGCGCCCTTGGCGGTCAGGTCGAGAAGCGAGCGGTTGGTCGCCGAGATCAGGCGGAAATCGACCTTGACGGGACGGCGGGCGCCGACCGGGTCGATCTCGCCTTCCTGAAGCGCGCGCAGCAGCTTGACCTGAAGATCGAGCGAGAGTTCGCCGATCTCGTCAAGGAACAGCGTGCCGCCGCTGGCCTGCTGGAACTTGCCGGCATGGCGCTCGCTGGCGCCGGTAAAGGCCCCTTTTTCGTGGCCGAACAGCACCGATTCGACGAGCTTTTCGGGGATGGCGCCGCAATTGACCGTCACGAAGGCCTTGCCGCGCCGCTGGCTGGTGCCCTGGATGGCGCGTGCGATCAGTTCCTTGCCGACGCCGCTTTCGCCTTCCAGAAGAATGGGAATGTGGGACTTGGCGGCGCGCTCGGCGAGCCGCAGCACCCGCGTCATGACGTCCGAACCGGTGAGGATGTCGGCGAAGGAGAGGGTGCCTTCGGAGGTGCGCTGCAAGCGGCCGACGACCTCTTCGAGGCGGTCGATCTTGAGGGCGTTGCGCAGCGAAACCTCGATGCGTTCGGGCGAGGCGGGCTTGACGATGAAGTCCACCGCGCCGAGGCGCATCGCCGTGATGACGGTGTCGATGGAGCCTTGCGAGGTCTGGACGATGACCGGAATGCGCGAGCCGCGCGCCTTCAGCGCTTCCAGAACCGCCATGCCATCCATGCCGGGCATGACGAGATCGAGAAGGATGGCGCCGGGTTCATCGACGCCCGGACGGCCAAGCCGTTCCATGGCATCGTCGCCGGATTCGGCAAGCTCCACGCCGTGACCGAGACGGGTAAGAATGCCTTCCAGAAGGCGACGCTGGACCGGGTCGTCATCGACGACGAGAACTTTCGCAGGCATGGAAGGGAAGCGGCTCCGCTTGGGCACGTGTTTCGATTTGAACCGCATCATCCCGGCCAGCGGTAAACGGCAGATTAAGCATAAAGGAACAATCCGCCCGGCCTTTGTCCTTGAAGCGGGCCGCCCCGGACCGATAGGTTCGCGTCAAAGGCCTTGCGCCGCCCGCTACACCAAGCCCCACAGGAATGCCGAATGTCCAAGGATCGTGCCGTTCTCGGAAACCTCCCCGAATGGGACCTGACCGACCTTTACACCGCGCCCGACGCGCCGGAGGTGGCGCGTGACATTGCCGCCATCGGCACCATGGCGCGCCGCTTCGAGGACAAGGTCAAGGGCACGCTGGCCGAGGTTCTCGCCGCTGCCGATGGCGGTGCGCGGCTTGCCGCGATTCTGGCCGACTACGAGGCGATGCAGGATCTTCTCGGCAAGCTCTATTCCTATGCGGGGCTGCTTTATGCGGGCGATACCACCGATCCGGTGCGGGCCAAGTTCTACGGCGACATGCATGAGAAGCTGACGGCGGTGACCGCCCATCTTCTGTTCTTCCCGCTGGAGCTCAACCGCGTCGATGAAGCCGTGGTCGAGGCGGCGCTTCAGGATGCCGGGGCGGCCCGCTACAAGCCCTTCCTCGACGATGTGCGCAAGGAAAAGCCCTATCAGCTCGATGACAGGCTGGAGCAGCTCTTCCACGAAAAATCGGTGACGGGGCGCTCGGCCTGGAACCGGCTCTTCGACGAAACGATCTCGGCGCTGCGATTCGATGTCGATGGCGAGGAACTGACCATCGAGCCGACCCTGCATCTGATGCAGGACAGCGATGAAACCAAACGCCGCGCGGCGGCCGAGGCGCTCGCCGGGACCTTCAAGGAGAACATCCGCACCTTCACGCTGGTCACCAATGTCCTGGCCAAGGACAAGGAGATCTCCGACCGCTGGCGCGGGTTTGAGGACGTTGCCGATGCGCGCCATCTGTCGAACCGGGTCGAGCGCGAGGTGGTCGACGCGCTGGTCGATGCGGTGACGGCGGCCTATCCGCGCCTGTCGCACCGCTATTACGCCCTGAAGGCGAAGTGGTTCGGCAAGACGGCGCTCGATCACTGGGACCGCAATGCGCCGCTGCCGGCGGTGGACATGCCGCTGGTTCCCTGGGCTGAAGCGCGCGAGACGGTGCTTTCGGCCTATGAGCGCTTTTCGCCGAAGATGCGCGAGATCGCCGAGCGGTTCTTCGATCGCAACTGGATCGACGCGCCGACCCGGCCGGGCAAGTCGCCGGGGGCCTTCGCCCATCCGACCGTGCCGAGCGCGCATCCCTATGTGCTTCTCAACTATCAGGGCCGGCCGCGCGACGTGATGACGCTCGCCCATGAGCTGGGCCACGGGGTGCATCAGGTTCTCGCCGGGCGGCAGGGGCCGCTGATGGCGCCGACACCGCTGACGCTTGCCGAAACGGCCAGCGTTTTCGGCGAGATGCTGACCTTCCGCCGGGTGCTCGATGCGACCGAGAACCCGCGCCAGCGCAAGGCGCTGATCGCCGGCAAGGTCGAGGACA
>JAGRKQ010000224.1 GCA_020442235.1 Hyphomicrobiaceae bacterium
GACACCGGCTTTCGCCGCGACGGTTCGATGTTCGGCGGCAACGGCCCCTCCATCGTCGATTACCGCCCGAGCCGATCACCGCGCGCCGAGCCGGAAAACATGCGCCCGCGCGTCTGCCGCCAGCCGCGCGAACGCCCCTCCGCCGAAGACCTCATCGCCGCTTATGGCCAGGCGGTGCCGACCACGACCTATGTCGCCGGTTTCGCCGGCAACGCCCGCGACGAGATCTTCGCCAATGTCGAAGCCGGCGAGGAGGAAGATGGCGGTGCCAATGCCGTGCTCGATCAGGTGATCGGCGCGGTCGTGCGTGCGGACAGTCCGCGCGCGCTGGTCACCGGCGGCACGGTCGGCGCGGCCGCAGCCCCGCGCGGCCTCTATGCCCCGCCCAATCCCGAGCCGCGCCCCGGCAGCTTCGCCGCAGCGGCCGCAACGCCTGCATCGGTAACCGCGCCCGCGCCGGCAACGACTCCGGCGCCCGCCTCGGTTCCTGCCGCGCCGCGCCGGGCCGTGCCGCAGCCGGGCATCCGTCCGTCGATCCTCGGCGAATAATCGTGCCGCCGCGCCCGCCCATCCCGCTGACGCTCGTCACCGGCTTTCTCGGCGCGGGCANNACCCTGCTCAACCGCCTCCTGAGCGATCCGGCAATGGCCGGCACGCTGGTCATCGTCAACGAGTTCGGCGATGTCGGCCTCGACCACCTGTTTCTGGAAGCGCATGAGGAAACGGTGGTGGAGCTTTCCTCCGGCTGCCTGTGCTGCACCATCCGGGGCGATTTCACCGCCACGCTGGAGCGCATCCTGCGCGACCTCGACAACCATCGCCTCGACAGGCTGACCCGCATCGTGGTGGAAACCACCGGGCTCGCCGATCCCGCACCGATCCTCAACGCGGTGATGCTGCACCCCTATCTTGCCCTGCGGTTCTCCATCGACGGTGTCGTGACCCTGGTCGATGCCGTCAACGGCGCGGCGACGCTGGACGCCCATGAAGAGGCCCGCCGGCAGGTTGCCGTCGCCGACCGTCTGGTGCTGACCAAGACCGAACTGGCCGACAAGGAGACGCTCGAGCGCCTTTTGTCCCGCCTTGCCGCGCTCAATCCGGCCGCCCGCCGGATCGAGGCAGCGGACCGTCCCGCGCCGCAGGATCTGATGGGCGGCGGTCTTCGCGCCGCCATGAACAATGCCGAGGTCCGGGCCTTTCTCGGCAAGGCCGCGCAGGATGATGATCATCACCATCACGGGCACCACCATCATCACCATGATCCCAACCGGCATGGCGGGACGATCCGCTCCTTCGTGCTCACCCATGACGGCGTGATGCCGGAGCGCGCGCTCGGTGTTTTTCTCGATCTTCTGCGCGCCCGCTATGGCGCCGCGATCCTGCGCCTCAAGGGGATCGTTGAGACCGCTCCCGGCCGGAAGCTGGCCGTTCACATGGTGCAGGGGCTTGTCCATCCGCCGGTGCAGCTTGCCGATGCCGTCACGCCGGGCGGAACCCGCATCGTCGTCATCGGCGAGGACCTCGACGAGACCGCCATCGTGAAACTCTTTCAGGCGGCGGCGTCGATCCCCGCGCCCGATACGCCCGACGCGGCGGCGCTCACCGACAATCCGCTTGCCCCGCCAGGCCTTTATGGCGGCTGAGCCGGACCGAAGGCCTCAGCTTCGGCCGATCTGCGCGTAAAAGACCCCGTCGCGGGTTTCGCCGGTCAGAAGATGGTGCCCGTCTTCCTGCACCATCGCCGGCAGATCGAGTGCCGCGAGCGGGTCGTCGCTCATCACCAGAAGCACCGCCCCCGGCGTCAGGCTGCGCAGACGCTTGCGTGCCTTGAGGACAGGCAGGGGACAGCGCAGTCCCCGGCAGTCGAGCGTCTCGATGTCCTTTGCCGTCAAGCCATCCCCCTGAAAACCAAACCCAGGCCCGGGAAGCGATTCCGCGACCCGTAGCGGTTGTCGAGCGCACAAAAGGGCGCTACCACTTTGGTCATAGGGAGAAAACCGCACACAGAACAAGTGCGGGTCTTCCAGGCCGGGCCGAAAAAGGACCGGCCAGAGGGAGGAAGAATCTGTGTTTTTTGATCGAATCGCGAGCGAAATCGCCTATCTGAGAGGCGCTCTGAGAACACTTTCGCGCCTGAAGCCCATCATGCTGGCGCGCGAACGGACATGGTCGGATGTCGCCGAGCAGCTGGCGGAAAAATATGGCGACCGCGACATGGCGCTTTCCGCCCATGGCGATGAAAAACACAGCTTCAGAAGTTACAACGCCCGCGCCAACCAATATGCCCGCTGGGCGATCGCCAACGGCGTGGAAAAGGGCGACACGGTCGCGCTGATGATGCCCAACCGGCCGGAATATCTGGCCGTCTGGCTGGGCATTGCCCGCGCCGGCGGTGTCACGGCGCTGCTCAACACCAATCTGACCGGCCACCCGCTGGCCCATTGCGTCAACATCGTCACGCCCAAGCATGTGATCTGCGATGCAAGGCTGGCCGGCGCCATGGCGAGCGCGCTCGGCGAGATCGCCGAAGGCCCGACCTTCTGGGTCTATGGCGAGAGCGAGTCGGGCTGGCCGCGCATCGATACCCTTCTCGATGGCATCGACGATGGCCCGCTGCCGGCCAACCAGCGTCCGAAGCTGACCATCGAGGACAAGTGCCTCTACATCTATACCAGCGGCACGACCGGCCTTCCCAAGGCCGCCAACATCAACCATTACCGCGTGCAGTCGGTGATGAACGGTTTTTCCGCCGCCACCAATGCAAGCGATGCCGACCGCATCTACATCTGCCTGCCGCTTTATCACACGGCGGGCGGGGTTCTGGCCGTCGGCACGGTGATCACCGTCGGCGGCACCGTCGTCATCGGCGAGAAGTTCTCCGCCCAGTCCTTCTGGGATCACGTCGTCGACAACAACTGCACCATGTTCCAGTACATCGGCGAATTGTGCCGCTATCTGCTGAACTCGCCGGCCCATCCCAAGGAAACGCAGCACCGCCTGCGGATCATTTCCGGCAATGGCCTGCGCCCCGACATCTGGGTCGACTTCAAGGAACGCTTCCGCATTCCGAAGATCCTGGAATGGTATGCCGCCACCGAAGGCAATGCCGTCTTCCTCAATTTCGACGGCAAGGTCGGCGCGGTCGGCCGCATCCCGAAATGGGCGGAAAAGAAATTCGTCACCGAAGTGGTCCGCTTCGATCATGAGACCGAGCAGCCGGTGCGTGGCCCGAACGGCTTCTGCATCAAGGCCACCCCCAACGAGATCGGCGAGACCATCTCCCAGATCCTCAACGATCCGGACCGGCCGAGCCAGCGCTTCGAGGGCTATGCCGACAAGGCGGCAACCGAAAAGAAGATTCTGCGCGACGTCTTCGAGAAGGGCGATGCCTGGTTCCGCTCCGGCGACCTGATGCGCAGGGACGAGCTCGGTTACTTCTATTTCGTCGACCGCATCGGCGACACCTTCCGCTGGAAGGGCGAGAACGTGGCCACCTCGGAGGTTTCCGAAACCCTCTCTTCCTATCCGGGCCTTGAGGAAATCAATGTCTATGGCGTGGCCGTGGAAGGACGCGACGGACGTGCCGGCATGGCGGCGCTCGTGGTCAAGGACAGCTTCGATCTCGACGGCTTTTCCGTCTTCGTGAAAGAGCGCCTGCCGGATTACGAGCGTCCGCTCTTCTTGCGCATCCAGCCGCAGATGGAGATCACCGGCACCTTCAAGATCCGCAAGGTGGACCTCGTCAAGGACGGTTTCGATCCGTCGCGCATCCGCGACACGCTGTATTTCTTCGACCCGCGCGAAGGCCAGTATGTGCCGCTGGATTCAGCCCTTTATGCCGAGATCCAGGGGGGAGGCATCCGGCTTTGAGGCTGGGCGAGGCCGACATCGACCGGGTGCAGAATATCCTCGGATTCTGGTGGGACTCGGGGCCGGAGAAATGGTTTGCGCGCAGCGACGCTTTCGATGAGGACCTGCGCCGGCGCTTCCTTGAAGATGTGGAGGCGGCGGCCTGCGGTGCGCTCGACCACTGGATCGAGGCCCCCGATGCCGCGCTGGCCCTGATCCTGTTGCTGGATCAGTTTCCGCGCAATCTTTATCGACAATCGGCACAAGCCTTTGCCAGCGATGCCAAGGCGCTCGCAATGGCCGAGGAAGCGCTGGAGCGAGGCTATCCGCAGCGCTTTCCCAAACAGGGGCGGAGCTTCTTCTACATGCCTTTCATGCACGCCGAGGATCTTCAGGCCCAACTGCGCTGCGTGGAGCTGTTTCGCGCCGAGGACCTCAAGGAGAACCACTATTACGCCCTCATCCACATGGAGGCGATCCTGCGGTTCTCGCGCTTTCCCCATCGCAACGCCGTGCTCGGACGGGAAACGACACCGCAAGAGGCCGCCTATCTCGCCTCCGGCGGGTTCAGCGCCTGAGACAAAAGAAAAAGGCCGGCCCCGGGGCCGGCCTTTTGGGTTCCAGATGCAAGCGCTTCTCAGGCTGCTGCGACATCCTTGAGGAAGCCATCGACGAGGGTGCGCAGACGCGCCGCTTCCTTGGAGACGGTCGCCGATGCGCTCAGAACCTGACCAGCGGACTGCGAGGTCTCGGCAACGGCGCTGGTCATGTGGCTCATGGAGCTGGCCACCTGCGTCGTGCCGTCGGCGGCCTGGGCGACGTTGCGGCTGATCTCGCCGGTCGCCGAACCCTGCTCTTCCACCGCCGCCGCGATGGCGTTGGTGTAGCTGCGCACCTCTTCCATGATGCTGGCAATGCCCTGGATCGCGTCCACCGCTTCACCCGTCGAGGACTGGATGCCGGAGATCTGGCCGGCGATCTCCTCGGTCGCCTTGGCCGTCTGGTTGGCCAGTGTCTTCACCTCGGCGGCCACGACCGCGAAGCCCTTGCCCATCTCGCCGGCGCGCGCCGCCTCGA
>JAGRKQ010000225.1:0-380 GCA_020442235.1 Hyphomicrobiaceae bacterium
CCAGAGCGGCGAGGCTGGACAGAAGGCATGCGGAGTGACGATGCATGGCACCTGACGGCAAAAATGGACGGTGATTGGTTTCGCCAAAGCTCAAACAGCCCGAATGGGGCAATTTGCGGGCAAATTGCCCAACCTCGTGTCATCCCGGATGCGGCAGCCCGCCGCATCAGCCTGCCAGAAACATGCAAATCCGCCTTCCAGACACCGCCCCCTTGCGGCTCAAGGGCACGAATGCCACAAGCCGGGTGATTGCACTTTGCCGCGCCGAACCTATCTGTTCGGGGCAGGACGAAACGGGCCCTCCCCTTCATGCTCTTCGATATTCTTGTTCTGATCGCCGGCCTTGTCGGCCTCGTCGTCGCCGGCGACCTTCTCGTGCG
>JAGRKQ010000225.1:445-2965 GCA_020442235.1 Hyphomicrobiaceae bacterium
CCCGAACTGATGGTCTCCGTGCGCGCCGCCCTCGACAACGCTTCCGGCATCGCCATCGGCAACGTCGTCGGCTCCAACATCGCCAACATCCTTCTTGTGCTCGGCGTTCCAAGCCTCTTTGCCGCTTCGGACTGCTGCGCCGAAGGCACCAAGCGCGCCACCGTCGCCATGCTGCTTGCGACCGCGCTGTTCATCGCCCTCGCCTTCACCGGCCCGCTGACGATCTGGCACGGCGCGGTGCTCCTGACCGGGCTTGCACTCTTCATCGCCCAGTCCGCCCACACCGCGCGGCGTCAGTCGCAAAGCGAGCTTGAGACGGTCGATGGCGTCGAAGGCGTGCCGCAAAAGCTCTGGGTGACGCTGGCCTTCATCCTGGCCGGCCTGATCGGCCTGCCGCTCGCTGCCGGCTGGACCGTCGACGCGGCAACCGCCATCGCCCGCGTCATCGGCATTTCCGAAACGGTCATCGGGCTTTCCATCGTGGCCATCGGCACGTCGCTGCCGGAACTGGCGACGACACTGGTGGCGGCCCTGCGCGGTCAGGGCGCCGTCGGCGTCGGCAATGTCATCGGCTCCAACGTTTTCAACCTGTTGTCGATCCTCGGCATCACCGCCCTGATCGCCGATCTGCCGGTGCCGGCCGAGATCCTGAATTTCGACCTCTGGGTGATGCTGGCAAGCGCCCTGCTGCTCGTGCCCTTCGTCTTCCTGATGAAGCCGATCGGCAAGGTCGCGGGCGCGGCCTTCACCGGGCTTTACGTGCTCTACCTCGTCATCATCTTCGTCAACGGCGCCAGCGCATGAGCACTGACGCCCCGAAAGCGGCCCTGATCACGGGCGCATCGGGGCGCATCGGCGCAGCCATGGCCCGCGGCCTTGCCGGAGCCGGAACGGCCGTTGTCATCCATGTGAACCGCTCACGCGACGAAGGCGATGCGCTCGCCGCGACGATCCGCGCCGCCGGCGGCACCGCCGAGGTGCTTCAAGCCGACCTTCTGGACGCCGATGCGGCCCGGCAGGTGCCGGCAGAAGCCGCCGCAACGCTGGGCCGGCCGCTCGATCTTCTCGTCAACAACGCCTCGATCTTCGAGGATGACGGACCGGGCGACATCGACGTGGAGCGCCTGCGCGCCCATCTCGATATCCATGTCAGCGCGCCGCTGCTGCTGTCGGACGGTTTTGCCGCACAGGCGGGTGAAGGCGACGGCCTCATCGTCAACATGATCGACCAGCGTGTCTGGCGCCTGACGCCGCGCTTCGTGTCCTACACCGCGTCCAAGACGGCGCTCTGGACCCTGACCCGCACCCTGGCCCAGGCGCTGGCCCCGAAGCTGCGGGTCAATGCCATCGGCCCCGGCCCCAGCCTGAAGAATGCCCGCCAGAGCACGGCTGATTTTCAGGCCCAGATCGACGCCCTGCCATTGCAACGCGGGCCGGCACTGGAAGACTTTGCCGCAACGATCCTCTATCTCTGGCGCATGAAGAGCATGACCGGCCAGATGATCGCGCTCGATGGCGGCCAGCACCTTGCCTGGCAGACGCCGGACGTCGCCGCGATCGTCGAATGAGCGAGGCCAGCAAGAACAACGCCCCCCTCAAGGGGCCCGACGTCATTGCCGATGCGGTGACGCGGCTTCCCGCCTCGCCCGGCGTCTACCGCATGATCGGCGAGGATGGCAGCGTTCTTTATGTCGGAAAGGCCAGGCGCCTGAAGGCGCGCGTTTCCAATTACACCCGCCTTGCCAATCTGCCGGCGCGGCTTCAGCGCATGGTCATGGCGACGCAGGCGATGGAATTCGTCACCACGCGCACCGAGACCGAGGCGCTGCTGCTCGAAGCCAATCTGATCAAACGCCTGCGCCCGCGCTACAATGTGCTTCTGCGTGACGACAAGTCCTTCCCCTACATCCTGATCGCCGAGGACCACGAGGCACCGCAGCTTCTGAAGCATCGCGGCGCGCGCGGGCGCAAGGGCAGCTATTTCGGCCCCTTTGCCTCCGCCGGCGCGGTCAACCGGGCGATCAACGCCATGGAGCGCGCCTTCCTGCTGCGCACCTGTTCGGACGGCGTCTATTCCAGCCGCACGCGCCCCTGCCTCCTGTTCCAGATCAAGCGCTGCTCCGGCCCCTGCACCGGCGAGATATCGCCGGCGGACTATGCCGGCCTCGTCGGCGAGGCCAAGGCCTTCCTCTCCGGCGGCTCGAAGGCGATTCGCGCCGAACTCGCCGAAGCGATGGAACAAGCCGCCGAACGGCTCGATTTCGAGCAGGCCGCCCGGCTGCGCGACCGCATTTCCGCCCTGTCGCAAATCCAGGCGCATCAGGGCATCAACCCGCAAGGCGTGGAGGAGGCTGACCTCTTCGCCCTCGCCGAGGATGGCGGACAGACCTGCGTCCAGGTCTTCTTTTTCCGCACCGGTCAGAACTGGGGCAATCGCAGCTATTTCCCGCGCGCCGACAAGGGCGTCGAAGCGGCGGAGGTGCTGCAATCCTTCATCGCCCAGTTCTATGACGACAAGCC
>JAGRKQ010000225.1:3064-4446 GCA_020442235.1 Hyphomicrobiaceae bacterium
CGCGGCGAAAAGCGCGATCTCGTCGAGCACGGGCTTGCCAATGCCCGCGATGCGCTCGCCCGCAAGCTTGCCGAAAGCGCCAGCCAGGCCCGTCTTCTGGAAGGCCTTGCCGAAACGCTGGAACTGGACACTCCGCCCCGGCGCATCGAGATCTACGACAACAGCCACATCATGGGCACCAACGCCATCGGCGCCATGGTGGTGTCGGGCCCGGAAGGTTTCGTGAAGGGCCAGTATCGCACCTTCACCATCCGCAACGAGGATACCGTTCCGGGTGACGATTTCGCCATGATGCGCGAGGTCCTGACGCGGCGTTTCCAGCGGCTGATGAAGGAAAACCCGCAGCGCCGGACCGAGACGGAAACCCTGCCAGACTGGCCGGACCTCGTCATCATCGACGGTGGCAAGGGCCAGCTCTCTGCTGTGAAGGAGGTGCTCGCAGACCTCGGCATCGCCTCCCTGCCGCTGCTGGCTGTCTCCAAGGGGCCGGACCGCGATGCCGGCCGCGAAATCTTTCACCGGCCCGGCAAGGATGCGCTGATGCTGCAACCGCGCGATCCGGTGCTGTTCTTCGTGCAAAGGCTGCGCGACGAAGCCCACCGCTTTGCCATCGGCACCCACCGCGCCAAGCGCGCCAAGGCGCAGGTCCAGAACCCGCTCGACGAGATCGCCGGCATCGGACCGGCCCGCAAGCGCGCGCTCCTCAATCATTTCGGCTCGGCCAAGGGCGCGGCCCGCGCCAGCCTCACCGATCTGACGGGCGTGAAGGGAATTTCCGAGGACATGGCCCGCATCATTCACGATCATTTCCGCGGACCGGAGGGCGGGCGTCATTGACGCATCCGGTCCGCTCATGGTCCCTTAGGGCCGCTTGAATCTTCCTGCCTTTGCGGCCGCAGCGGGCCGGACGCCCGGCACCACCTCTGACGCAACGCATCTGATACGGAACGCATTTGATGTCGACGGCGACTTCGCTGCCCAACATGCTCACCTATGGCCGCATCGTTGCGGTCCCGGCCGTCTTTGCGACCTATTTCGTGGAAGGGGACGCCGCGCGCTGGATCGGCCTCGTCATTTTCATCTTCGCCGCCGTGACCGACTATTTCGACGGCTATCTGGCAAGGGCCTGGCACCAGCAATCCGCACTCGGACGCATGCTCGATCCCATCGCCGACAAGCTTCTGGTCGCCGCCTGCCTCGTCATGCTGGTCGCCAACAAGACGATTGCCAGCCACGCCCTCGTTGCCGCGACCATCATTCTGGCGCGCGAAATCCTGGTTTCGGGCCTGCGCGAATTTCTCGCCGAATTGAAGGTCGGCATGCCGGTCACCAATCTCGCCAAATGGAAGACCGCCGTGCAGTTGATCGCCATCGGCTTTCTT
>JAGRKQ010000225.1:4618-4778 GCA_020442235.1 Hyphomicrobiaceae bacterium
CGGATCGGCACGGGCGAGGAAGAGCTTGACCTGCCGGACGGCATCGACACCGTCGCGGCCCTGCTGGACTGGCTTGCCACGCGCTCCGACGGCCATGCCGCGGCGCTCGCCCAGCCCGGCCTTGTGCGCGTTGCCCTCGACCGCGAGCACGCCGAGGAGA
>JAGRKQ010000026.1 GCA_020442235.1 Hyphomicrobiaceae bacterium
TTAAGTGCCATCAGAAAAGTGGCTGGCTGTGGCAGGCGCGTTTTTCGTGCCGGCAGGAAGCCGAAACAACGCCTCAGGCAAAAAACGCCGCCGGAACCGTCAGCGACACGAGAGAACCGCCCTTTCGGGAGGTTTCCGCCGAAAGCCACCAGCCGACGCTGCGCGCCTTGAAGGCGGCAAAGCCGAGCGAGGTGTGCACGCTTTCATCGCCAAGCCGCGAAACCTCTTCCGCCGGGATCATCGCACCATCGTCGATGACCTCGATGCGCAGTGCTCCGTCGCCAGCGGTGGCGATGTGGATGTCGATGACATCGCCGCTGACGCTGCGCGCCGCCGCCGACAGGACAACACCCTGCACGATTTCGGAAAGCCGGGTCTCGATCTCGGGATGCGCGGCAATGCGCGGCCGGTAGTTCGGCTCCACCACAAGCGCCAGAACGAGTTCGGGGTGCAGAACCTGCACCTCACCCATGACATGCCACATGGAAACGACAAGGCGGGTGTCCTCGCCGCTGTCGGCAGCAACACCCTCGCCGGCGACCTGCGGCCAGGCTTCGCTGTCCTCGCCAAGCCGGGCAGCAACGCCCAGCATGTAGTAAAGCTGGCGCTCGCTCGAAACGTCGGGAAGCTGCACGACACGCGTCACCAGCTTGCGTTCCATCAGCTTGCGGATGACCATCGACCGCAGCGCATCGTCTGCCGTGCTGGCGACAAGCAGCGTATCGCAATCATCCATTTCAGCCTGATCGGCCCGAAGGTGCTCGCCCGTGAGCGTGCGCACCAGAATATCCGTTGCCGGTCGCCTGACGGCCCATTCCGGCATGGCATCAGAATGGCCCGACAGCAGCGCCACGACGCTCGTCGGTTCCTTCTCGCCCGTGTTTCCGGCGGGCGCTTGCCGCCACCGGTTGTCCCAGCGTCTTCCCATGTTCCGCCCCACGTTGATTTCCCGTGGTTCGCCCCCGCCGCAGGTGAGCCGGCAGCTGGATAAGACGAAAGTTTAATGCTCGCAAGCCAGCTGGCGCGCAAAGATAAATCTTTGCGGGATTTTCCAGAAAGGCAAAATTACACGATATGCCCTATCCAGGAAAACCCGGAATTGTAGATTCCAGGCCTGCTCCGACGCGCAAAGGAGCAACCCGTATGGCAAGCCCCGTCCCCGGATCGAGATCCGCGACCACGCCGCACATCATCGCCGGACCGAGCGCCGGCGACATGCGCTCCTTGGCCAGCTTGGTCAGGAAGCGGTTGAGCGGCTCGCCCTTGTCCATGCCGATGACGGAATCATAGTCGCCGCACATGCCGACATCCGTCTGGAAGGCCGTGCCGCCGGGAAGGATACGGTGGTCGGCGGTGGGCACATGGGTGTGGGTGCCGACGACAAGGCTGGCGCGGCCATCGGCCAGCGCGCCGATCCCCTGTTTCTCGCTCGTCGCCTCGGCGTGGAAATCGACAAGAATGGCATCGACATCCTCGCCGAGCCGGCAGGAATCGAGTTCATGATCGAGCCGCGCGAAAGGATCGTCGAGCGGGTCCATGAACAGACGGCCCATCAGGTTGATGGCGAGGACACGCGCGCCGTTGCGGGCAGCAACGACCGTCGTGCCGCGCCCCGGCGTGCCGGGCGGATAATTGGCCGGACGCACGATCCGCGGATCCTGGTCGAGAAAGGGCAGGACGCTGCGCTGGTCGAAAGCGTGGTTGCCAAGCGTGAGCACATCGGCCCCGGCCTCGAACAGCTCCAGTGCAATGTCCTCGGTGATGCCGAAGCCCCCGGCGGCATTTTCCGCATTGATCGCCACGAAATCGAGCTTCAGGCTGTCGATCAGCCGGGGAAGCTGCTGGATCACCAGTGTCCGCCCGGAACGCCCGACGATATCCCCCAGGAACAGAAGCCTCACGCGATCCCCCATCCGTCGATGCGATCCCGCGCGACGATGATCGTCTCTGCCTCGGTCAGTATGGCATCGAGGGGATGATCGTGCGGTTCGCTTGGCACCTGATCAACCTCCTGCACGCAAAAGGCAAGGCCGACCGCCACAGGAACCGGGCCGGAGCGCGCCAGTCCGGCAATGGCCTTGTCGTAATGGCCCTTGCCGTAACCGATGCGGCCGCCGGCCCGATCGAACACCGAAAGCGGCAGAAACAGGATGTCTGGCCGCACGGACATCGCCTCCTCGCCCGGCCCGAAGGTGCCGAAGCCGGCCGGAACCAGGGCTTCTCCCGGTGTCCATGAGCGAAAGACAAGCCCGTCCGGCCCGACCACGGGCAAGGCAAGCCTGACGCCCAAGGCTGCAAGACGCGCCGCGAGCGGCCCCGGGTCGAACTCGGAGCGAATGGGGCTGTAGAGCCCGGCAACCGCTCCGGTGAGACGCGGGCCGATCTTGATTCGCCCGGCAACAGCCTCTGCCGCCCTGTTCCGGAACACCGCGTCCAGCGCATCGCGCCGAAAAAGCGCGTCCCGCCTCAGGCGATCCTTCAACTGGCTCTGTCGGTTTTCGGATTGCCGGGACATGACCCCATTCAAACATGGCAGTCCCGGCGCTAATGGCCGTTCCGGGCCCACCGGGAGAGACTGTCAGTGCGGAGCCGCGCAGGCCGTTGGCCGCGACGATCCCGGGAACCTACAGCGTAGGTGGGCGCCGTGTGCCCCGGTCCACGGACCAGGCCAGGTACAGCTCCCGTTTGGATCGTAAGGCCCCAGGGTAATTTGGCGGCCCGACGCGCCGCGCAGCCCCGCACCGGCTATATAAGACGACTTGCCGCCCTCAGCCAGAGGGCGCTTCAGCCTTCTTCACCCGCACCGCCTGCACCCTTGGCCCGCAAGGGCGCGGCCAGCTTCTCACCAAGCGCCTCGATCCGACGGGCCGCGGTTTCCAGTGCCTCGGCAACCCGTTCTTCCTGCGCGCTCTGCCGGTCGGCCCGGCCCGCCATGTCGCGATCGGCGCCTTCAAGACGCGCTTCCAGCGCGGCAATGCGCGCTTCGGCTTCGGTCAGGCGGTCGGTCATCAGGATGCCGGCCATCACCGCAAGGCGCGCATCGCCAATTTCGCCGAAAGCGCCGTGCAACTCGCCGAACGCGGCATCGAAGCGCTGCGCAAGCGCGGTCAGACGCGCTTCCTCGCCCTCGTCGCAGGCCATCCGGAATGCCTTGCCGCCGATGCTGACGCTGACCTGTGGCATGACCGTTTCGTCTCCTCAGCGCACAATCGGCGCATCGTCGAGGACGGCGCGAATTTCGTCCATCGCCGTCACCAGACGGCGGGCAACATCGCGATTGGCCTCTTCCATCCGCTTCGCATCGCCGGTTTTCTGGTCGAGCGCCTCGGCAAGCCGCGAACGGTCGGCATTCAGCACCGCCAGATCGCCTTCAAGCGCAGAAAGACGGCGGATTTCCGCCGCTTTCGACTCGGCAGCCCTTTCAAGGGCGCCAAGGGCACGCTCAAGGCGCGCCAGCGCTTGATCCACTCGTTCCATCGTCCGCCTGAAGCCGCACATCAAAGATATGCGCCGCGAAGCACCCTGGGCGCTTCGCAACGCGGTGCAGACGTTAGGCGTCCGCCGCCGCTCTCGTCAACGCGGCCGGACCAGTCCGCCGCGCACCGGGGCGGATCGGCCACACTCGCCCTTTGCAACATTGACTCGCCCCCCGGACCTGTTATTGAACCGCCGCCCGCCGGTCGCTTGAGAACAAGGCCGGCGCGGTCCGTCCTTGCGGCGGCACGCGGCCTCGCGACAACCGGCAGGTTCCATGACCGATTCCGACAAGCATTCCCGCATGGCCAACGCCATCCGCGCCCTTTCCATGGACGCGGTCGAGGCGGCCAACTCCGGTCATCCGGGTCTTCCCCTCGGCGCTGCCGACATTGCAACGGTGCTGTTCACCCGTTTCATGAAGTTCGATCCGACCGCGCCCGACTGGGCCGACCGCGACCGCTTCGTGCTTTCGGCCGGCCATGGCTCGATGCTGCTCTATTCGGTGCTGCACCTTCTGGGCCTCGAGGACATGACGCTCGACGAGCTGAAGCGCTTCCGCCAGCTCGGCTCGAAGACCGCCGGCCATCCCGAATACGGCCACGCCAAGGGCATCGAGATGACCACCGGCCCGCTTGGCCAGGGCATTGCCACCGCCGTTGGCATGGCGCTCGCCGAGCGCATGATGAACGCCGAATTCGGCGACGGTCTTGTCGATCACCACACCTATGTTCTGGCGTCCGACGGCGACATGATGGAAGGCATCAGCCATGAGGCGATCTCCATCGCCGGCCATCTGAAACTGTCGAAGCTCGTCGTTCTGTTCGACGACAACGGCATCTGCATCGACGGCCCGGTGTCGCTGGCCGATTCCACCGATGTTCTGGAGCGCTTCAAGGCCGCCGGCTGGGCGACCACGCGCATCGACGGCCACAGCCACGAGGCCATCGCCTCGGCCATCGAAAGCGCGCAAGGTTCCGACCGGCCGACGCTGATCGCCTGCCGCACCACCATCGGCTATGGCGCTCCGACCAAGGCCGGCAAGTCCTCCTCCCACGGCTCTCCGCTCGGGGAAAAGGAAATCGAGGGCACCCGCAAGGCCCTCGGCTGGGAGCACGGCCCGTTCGAGATTCCCGCCGATGTGCGCGATGCCTGGCGGCTGGCCGGACTGAAGTCCGTCCACACCCGCAAGGAATGGGAAAAGCGCGCCGAAGCGCTCGATCCCGACCGGCGCAGCGCCTTCAAGCGCCGCATGCGCGGTGACCTGCCGCCCGGCATCGACAATGCCGTCAAGGCCTTCCGCGCCAAGATCGCCAATGAAGCGCCCAAGGTCGCCACCCGCAAGGCTTCGGAAATGGCGCTGGAAGCGCTGGTGCCGGTGGTGCCGGAAATGGTCGGCGGCTCGGCCGATCTCACCGGCTCGAACAACACCCGCACCAAGGCGATGCAGGCGGTGACGGCGGAGGATTTCTCCGGCCGCTTCATCCATTGGGGCATCCGCGAACACGGCATGGCTGCGGCGATGAACGGCATCGCCCTGCATGGCGGGCTCATTCCCCTGTCCGGCACCTTCCTCGTCTTCTCCGACTATTGCCGCCCGGCGATCCGCCTGGCCGCGCTGATGGGCGTGCGGGCGATCCATGTCCTGACGCATGATTCCATCGGCCTTCGCGAGGACGGCCCGACCCACCAGCCGGTGGAGCATCTGGCCGCGCTGCGCGCCATTCCCAACTGCCTCGTCAT
>JAGRKQ010000226.1:0-4454 GCA_020442235.1 Hyphomicrobiaceae bacterium
GTCTGCGCGCTCACCTCGCCCCATTCGGCATGCATGACATGATCGTCGGTATCCTCGACCTTGACCGGCAGGAAGGTTCCGAGCCCGACATGCAGCGTCACCGTGGCGCGTGCGATCCCCTTCGCTTCCAGCCTTTGAAGAAGCTCCGGCGTGAAGTGCAGTCCCGCTGTCGGCGCGGCCACCGACCCATCGCGGGCGGCATAAACGGTCTGGTAGCGGCTGCGGTCGTTTTCCTCAAAAGCGCGGCGCTGGGCGATATAGGGCGGCAGCGGCGGCGCCCCGATGGCGGCAATCGCCGCGTCGAGCGCCGAGCCCGAGCGGTCGAAGCGCAGGGCGACCAGCCCGCCGTCTTCCTTGCCGAGCACCTCTGCGAAGAGCGCATCCTTATCGCCGAAGCGCAGGACATCGCCGGTCTTGACCCGCCGGCCCGGCTTGACGAAAGCCGACCAGCGATCCGGCTCATCCCGGCGCACCAGTGTTGCCGATATGGCGAGCGGCGGCGTGCCCTCCCGCTCGCGCAGCGATTCAAGCTGCACCGGCAAGACCCTGGTGTCGTTGAACACCAGGAGATCGCCGGAGCGCAGTTCATCGGCCAGATCGCGCACGGCGCGGTCGCGCAGCGCCCCTTCAGGCGCAGCGACAAGCAGGCGCGCGGCATCGCGCGGTTCGACCGCGTGAAGCGCGATCCGCTCTTCCGGCAGATCGAAATCGAAGGCGTCGACGCGCATCGGCGCCCGTCCCGCAGCTTAAAGGTCCGCGGCGACCTTCATGGAGGTGATCTTGTCGGGGCTGCGCACCGGCTCGCCGCGCGCGAAGGCATCGACAGCCTCCATGCCTTCGATCACTTCGCCCCAGATGGAATACTGGCCGTTCAGCCAGGGCGCTTCGTCGAAGCAGATGAAGAACTGCGAATTGGCGCTGTTCGGGTTCATCGAGCGGGCCATGGAGCAGGTGCCGCGCACATGCTTTTCCTTGGAGAACTCGGCCTTGATGTCGGGCAGCTTGGAGCCGCCGGTTCCGGTGCCGGTGGGATCGCCGCCCTGGGCCATGAAACCGTCGATCACCCGGTGGAAGGGCGTGCCATCATAGAAGCCGGAGCGCGCCAGTTCCTTGATGCGCTCGACATGGTTCGGGGCCAGATCGGGGCGCAGGCGGATCTTCACCGTTCCCTTGGTGGTTTCGGCGACGATGGTGTTTTCCAGATCCTCGGACATGAAGCTTCCTGTCTAGTCGGTCTCGTTTCGATGAAGGGCTGCGCCCGGCCTTACCGCTGGTCGGCCAGAACGCGGATGCGGGTGATGCGATCCGGCTCGGCAACCATGCCATTGCGGCGCGGATCGCCGCGCTTGATGGCGTCGATCAGGTCCATGCCCTCGATGACCTCGCCAACCACGGTATACTGGCCGTTGAGGCTGGGGTTGGTTCCGAACATGATGAAGAACTGCGAATTGGCGCTGTTCGGATCGGCCGCGCGGGCCATGCCGACAACGCCGCGCTCATAGGGCCGGGGCGAAAATTCCGCCGCCAGATCGGGATAGGACGACCCGCCCATGCCGGTGCCGGTGGGATCGCCGGTCTGGGCCATGAAGCCTTCGATCACCCGGTGGAAGGGCACGTTGTCGTAAAAGCCTTCGCGCGCCAGAAGGCGCAGGCGCTGGGCATGCATCGGCGCCAGATCGGGCCGCAGGCGGATGAGAACCCGCCCGGCGGGCAGTTCCATCACCAGAACGTCTTCCGGATTGACGTCGGTTGCCTGGGCCGCAGCCGGCAGGACGAGAGCGGCCAGAATCGACAGGGCCAGTGCGACAGTCTTGAGCATTGGGTCACTCGCTTGTTGAAAATCAGGCGCGGCGCTTGTCAGCCAGCGCGGCAGCAACGGCTGCGGGAACGAAAGCGCCAACATCGCCCCCCATGGCGGCGATCTGACGGACGAGCGTGGCGGTGATGTGGCGATGGGCCGGACGGGCGGGCAAAAACAGCGTCCGAAGCGTGGAATCGAGCTCACCGTTCATCCCGGCAAGCTGCATTTCGTAGTCGAGGTCGGTTCCATCGCGCAGGCCGCGCAGGATCAGGCTTGCGCCCTCGGCACGCGCGGCTTCGACCAGAAGGCCGGAAAAGGCGATGACGGTCATGCGTTCGCGGTCTTCGGCGCAAAGGCAGGCCTCGATCAGCGCCTTGCGTTCCTCGAAGGAAAACAGACCCGGCTTGGAAGGGTGCACGCCGATGCCGATCACCAGGCGGTCGGCGATCGCCAGACCACCCTCCACCAGGTCGAGATGACCATTGGTCATCGGATCGAATGAACCCGCGAGAAAAGCGGTTCGCGTCATGTCCAGCTCCGCATCAGTCTGGCCTGTCTAGGCACTTGCGCCGCTGGCCGCAAGCCTTGCCGCAGGGCTGCGATCGCGCCCGATGAAACCTTTTCCGCCGCCAGACGTTCATTTGGTGACGGCCATCACAGGACGCCGCCCGGTCGGCGGGCATAGTCACTCTCACAAGGACGGGGAACCCGCCGCACCAACACTCAGGAGGCTACCATGACCCGCGCTTACGACATCGCCACCGGAATGACCCGCACCATCACCCTGACGGTTGCCAGCTCGCTCCTCGCCGTCACCCTCGGTGTCGCAGCCGCCGCTCTCTTCGCCTTCAACGATGCCGGTGCCACCGACACCGTGACCGCCCCGACGACCCCCGTCATCGAACGCCTCTCGGCGACCGCCGACCCGCTCTGCTCCGGCCAGGCCTGGCCGAACTATTCGGAAGGCTGCCGCGCCTGGATCGCCGCTGCCGCCGGCGCCCCGGTTGCCGTGCGCTCCGTCTCGACCGTGATCACCGATGTGGACCACCAGATCACCATCGTCGGAAAGGCCGACGACACGATCATCCTGGCCAATCGCTGAACCCAATCTGACCCCCGGGATTGACCTCCCCCAACCCCACTCTCGGGCGGCCCTGAAGGCCGCCCTTTTTCTTTTTTGACTCAGGCTCGAAGAAAAGAACCGGGATCAGCCGGCATCGGGCGTGGCCGGAGACGGCGCCGCCTCGCCGGGATCACCGGCATCGCCCTCATCCTCGCCCACCTCGCCGACGCGCTCCACCGAGACGACGCGCTCATCGGCACTGGTGTTGAAGATGATGACGCCCTTGGTCGCACGGCCGGCAAAGCGGATGCCATCCACCGGAACGCGGATCAGCTGCCCGCCATCGGAAACCAGCATGATCTGATCGGCGTCCTCGACCGGGAAAGCCGCCACCAGCGGTCCGATTTCGGCAAGCTTCGACGGATCGGTCGCACGAATGCCCTTGCCGCCCCTGCCGGAAACCCGGAAATCGAAGGACGAGGCGCGCTTGCCATAGCCGAAGGCGGAGACGGTGAGGATCGTCTGCTCGGCCGCGCCCATCTCGATGTAGCGCTCGGTCGAAAGATCGCCGGCTTCCACCACGATCTCATCGCCCGCATCCTCGGACACAACATCCTCTTCGGCATCCCCAGCGGCACGGCGCATGGCGGTGGCCTGCTTCAGATAGGCGGTGCGTTCTTCCGGCGTTGCCTCGAAATGCGTCAGGATCGTCTGGGAGATGATGAAATCCTCCGCGCCCAGCGCGATGCCGCGCACGCCGGTGGAATTGCGCCCGGCGAAGACGCGCACATCGGTGACCGGGAAGCGGATCGCCTGCCCCAGCGAAGTCGTCAGCAGCACATCATCATTGTCCGTGCAGGTCTCGACACCGACGATCTCGTCGCCTTCGTCGAGCTTCATCGCGATCTTGCCGTTGCGATTGACCTGAACGAAATCGGCCAGCTTGTTGCGCCGGACCGTGCCGGAGCGGGTCGAAAACATGACGTCGAGCGAGGCCCAGCTGTCTTCATCGCCGGGCAGCGGCATGATCGTGGTGATGCGCTCGCCCTGCTCCAGCGGCAGGATGTTGATCAGCGCCTTGCCGCGCGCCTGCGGGGCGGCCAGCGGCAGCCGCCAGACCTTTTCCTTGTAGACGATGCCGCGTGAGGAAAAGAACAGGATCGGCGTGTGGGTGTTGGCGACGAAGAGGCGGGTGACGAAATCCTCCTCGCGCGTCGACATGCCGGCACGCCCCTTCCCGCCGCGCCGCTGGGCGCGATAGGTGGAAAGCGGCACGCGCTTGATGTAGCCGGCGTGGCTGACGGTGACGACCATCTCTTCGCGCGGGATGAGATCCTCATCCTCGAAATCGCTGTCGGCCTCCACGATCTCGGTGCGGCGCGCAACCGCGAAGAGGTCCTTCACCTCGGCCATCTCGTCCTTGACGATGCCCTGGATGCGGGCGCGCGAAGACAGGATGTCGAGATAATCGCGAATTTCGGCGGCGATCTTTTCCAGCTCGTCGCCGATCTCGTCGCGGCCGAGCGCGGTCAGGCGCTGAAGGCGCAGATCGAGGATGGCGCGGGCCTGCTCTTCCGACAAACGGTAGGT
>JAGRKQ010000226.1:4551-4886 GCA_020442235.1 Hyphomicrobiaceae bacterium
GCCGGGTCCGGGGCGGTGCGGATGAGGCGGATCACCTCGTCGATGTTGGCCACCGCGATGGCCAGGCCGACCAGAACATGCGCGCGGGTGCGCGCCTTGCCGAGAAGATGCTTGGTGCGGCGCTGGATGACCGTCTCGCGGAAGGCGACGAAGGCGGCGATCATGTCGCGCAGCGTCATCTGCTCCGGCCGCCCGCCGTTCAGCGCCACCATGTTGGCGCCGAAGCTCGTCTGCAGCGGCGAGTAGCGGTAAAGCTGATTGAGGATCACATCCGCATTGGCATCACGCTTCAACTCGATGACGACGCGCATGCCGTCGCGGTCGGATTCGTCGCG
>JAGRKQ010000227.1:0-4832 GCA_020442235.1 Hyphomicrobiaceae bacterium
CGCGCGGTCTCGACGGGGCGATGCTCGGCCGCGCGGCCTTCCAGAACCCGGATCTTCTCTTTGACGTGGACCGAAAGGTTTTCGGCGAGGATCGGCGCACCGATCCGTCCGCGCTCATCGACACCATGGCGGCCTATATCGACGCGCATGTTGCGGAAGGCGGGCGAGCGAGCCACGTCACCAAGGCGATGATCGGCCTGTTTCAGGGCGTTCCGGGAGCCCGGCGCTGGCGGCAGATCCTGTCGACCCGCGCCCATGAGGATGGCGCCGACAGCAGGGTGCTGCGCGAGGCCTTTGCAGCGGTCGCATCGAGGCTGGCCGAACGCGCGGCCTGAGCTTCAGGGCTCGCGAAAGGGCGTGCCGCGGGATCGGCCGTAAAGATCCGCATCCCGCTCGATGTCGGCTTCATCGAGCCGGTCTCCGAACTGCACCTCGATGATGCGCAAAGGCGTGTCCTCGGTGTTGCCGAGCCGATGCCAGGAGCCGACAGGGATGAAGAGGCTCTCTCCGGGGGTGAGCACACGGCTCTTCCCGTCAAGCTCGACCTGTCCCGTGCCTTCGACGACGATCCAGTGCTCGCAGCGATGCCGGTGGCGCTGGCGGGAAAGGTGCCCGCCGGGTTCGAGAACGAGGCTTTTCACGCAGTAGCCGGGCCCTTGAGCCAGCCGTTTGGAAAGGCCCCACGGCGCGCGGTTCTTCGGCGTCACAAAGGGTTCGCTTCGGCCATTGTCGCGCAGCCGCGCCACAAGCGAACGCAGATCTGCGCCCGCCGCGTCGAGGGGTGCGACCAGAACGCTGTCGCCGGTGCTGACGGCAAGTGTGTTGGTCATTCCGGCAAGCGCCAGCAACCCGCCGTCATCGCTGATGGCGAGGCAGGCATCACATCCCTCCAGCACGGCATCGCCCAGCATCGCGTTGCCATTGTCATCGCGCGCCAGCGTATCGGCGAGGTCGCTCCAGCTTCCAAGGTCGCGCCAAGCGCCGGAGAAGGGAATGCAGCAAAGCCCTTCAGCCTTTTCCATGACAGCACGATCGATGGACATTTCCGCAAGGGCGCCAAGGCCGGCATGGCCATAACCCACCAGGCCCGACCCTGTTTCGCGTGCGGCATGAGCCCGTTCGCAGGCGGTCAGGATCTCCGGCGCATGCGCCCTGAAGGCGGCCAGCAGCGTGCCTGCACGGGTCAGAAACAGTCCCGTGTTCCAAAGGGCCTCGCCGCTTGAAAACAGGGCCTCGGCCACCGCGTCTTCCGGCTTTTCCACGAAGCGGTGGACGGGGTGCGGGGCTTCTCCCGCGCCGATATGGAGATAGCCGAAGCCGGTTCTCGGCCGCTCCGGCACGCGGCCGAAGGTGACGATGGCGCCGGCCCGCGCCGCGTCATGGCCAGCCTGAACGGTTTTGATGAAGGCTTCTCTGTCCGCGATCTGGTGATCGGCGGGGGCAAGAAGCAGGAGTGTATCCGCGCCATGGGTGTCGGCGGTATAAAGGGCGGCGAGTGCGGCGGCACTCGCTATTCCGCGCGGCGTCTTTTCGATCAGAAGAGTCGGAGCCGGGCAACTGGCCCGGCGTGCCTCCTCCTGGACAAGGGCGCTGTGCTCTTGTGCGCAGATGACGAGCGGCGCGGCAAAGGCGGGATGCGTCACACGGCGCAGCGTTTCTTCCAGAAGCGAGGCCTGCCCGCCGAATGTGAGGAACGGCTTTGGCAGGTCGCGTCGTGACATGGGCCACAGCCGGCAACCCGCCCCTCCGGCCAGCACCGCCGGGAGGATCAAACTCACCATAGCCCAGCCGGCGTTTGCCGGTCCCCCTGAGATGTCGCCTGCCCAATGGCGCCATAATGCCGGCAACCTGCATGAAAGACGTTGATGTAATGCAAACGAAGGTTGATTTCTGGCGGATAATCAATCCTTGCGTTTTTTGGGTGGTGTCAGGGCGAACCGTTTCGGCGGGTTTTCGGCTTTACGCCGAAGGGGCAAGCCGCTACGCCGGACGCAGCGAAGGGCTCCAGCGCAGGGCGCGCGAAAGGAAGACGCATGTTCGGACTGTCGATGGCGGAACTCGGGCTCCTGGCAGTCTCGCTGATTGGGGCCGGGGCGGTGACGGGTATTCTGGCCGGTCTCTTCGGGGTCGGCGGCGGCGCGGTCATGGTGCCGGTTCTCTACGAAGTCTTCGGCATTCTGGGCGTCGATGAAAGCGTGCGCATGCCGCTCTGTGTGGGAACGTCGCTGGCCGTCATCATCCCGACATCGATCCGCTCCTTCCGCGGCCACAAGGCGCGCGGCGCGGTCGACATGGACGTCCTGAAAGCCTGGGCCCTCCCGATCGTGCTCGGTGTTGCCGTCGGCGCGCTGATCGCCCGTTATGCAGAGCCCTGGGTGTTCATGGCCGTCTTCGTGGTCGTGGCCGGGGTCAATGCGATCAAGCTGCTGTTTGGCCGCGAAAGCTGGCGCATTTCCGACACCATGCCCGGCAAGGGCCTGATGAACCTTTATGGCGCGATCATCGGCGTCCTCTCCTCGCTGATGGGCATCGGCGGCGGCGTGCTCTCCAACATGGTGATGACCTTCTATGGCGCGCCGATCCACCGGTCCGTGGCCACCTCGTCGGGTGTCGGCGTTCTCATCTCCATTCCCGGTGCGCTGGGCTACATCTATGCCGGCTGGCCGCAGATGCCGCTTCTGCCGCCCTTGTCGCTGGGCTTCGTCTCGTTGATCGGTTTTGCCCTTTTGATCCCGACGACGGTGCTGTTTGCCCCTCTCGGGGTCAGGATCGCGCATGCGCTGGAAAAGCGCCGGCTGGAGATTGCCTTCGGGTTGTTCCTGATCCTTGTGGCCCTGCGCTTTGCGATCCGGCTGGCAACGCTTTAAGAGCGGCTCACTCGATCCCCAGAAAGCCCCGATAGGGATAGGCAAGCCCGGCGATCAGCGCGATGGTGATCCAGGCGGCAAGGTGCCAGAGCCGGGGACGCATCTTCTGTCTCTGGCCGAAGAAAAACCCGCTGCCGATGACGACGAGCAACGACAGCATGGCGATGAGCGCGCCGAATTGCCCGGTGGCAAGACCGAGGATGCTGCCGTCACCGCCGGCGAGAAGCAGGGTCGCAAGGCCGGTCGCCAGAATGCCGAGCCCGACCCAGACGAAGAGCGGCATCAGCCCGGCTCCCCGCCAAGCCCGCAGGCCTTGCGCTGTGCCGCCAGCTTTTCCAGCCGCGACGGCAGCAACCTGAGGACATTGGCTTTTTGTGTTTCGTCAAGCCGCGTCCAGGCCGCGATTTCCTCCACTGTCCTTCCGCAGCCAAGGCAGATGCGGCTGGCGCAGTCGAGACGGCAGATGCTCTGGCAGGGGGAGGGGGCGGGATCGGCTGCGGTCAAGGCATGTTCTCGTGTTGCTTCTGATAAGGACGTAGCTAGGCCGTGCGGAGGCGAGGCCAAGGGGCGGAAGGGCCCGGCCGGGATGAAAATGGTCTGCCTGGATGAGAAAAATGCTCTTTCCGCGCTTGAGGCATCCGGCCCGAAGAGATGACTTGGCCCTTTGCCGGGCAAGGTGCTATCCCGCCTCATCGGACTTCCAAGGTGAGGTGACTCGTGCCCATGTCCCATCAGCAAGCCGGCGATGCGCCCGTGCGCCCCTTCGATGACGTCCGCCATCTGGCAACGCTGATGGAACCGGCCGACGCTGAAGCCGTTGCGCGTGCCGGTGAGCAGTTGCGCGCCGGCCGCAGGGATGGCCGCGACGGCGGCGCTCTCGATGCTCTGGCGCTGTTCCTCGCCGGCTGGCGCGGAACGGTGGATGCGGAGCCGAAGCGCCCGAACCTGGTGCTCTTTGCCGCGTCCAACGCCCTGAGCGAGGCGCTTGACGTTTCAGCGCGAACGCGCGCATCCGAGGCCGCAGGCGCGATCTCGGGCGGCGCCGCGCCGGTGACGGCGGTGTGCGGGGCGCATGAACTGGGTCTCAAGGTGTTCGATCTGGCGCTTGCCATGCCGAGCCCGGATATTTCCGCCGAAGCGGCGATGGAGGAAAGCGCCTGTGCGGCGACCATCGCCTTCGGCATGGAAGCTTTGGCCGATGGCCCGGACCTGCTCGGCCTCGACATCGTGGCACCGGGCGGAGAAGTGCCGGCACTGGCGCTGCTCGCCGCCATGGATGGTTTGCGCGAGGCTGCACTGGCCGCTGCCACTGAGCGCCACGGAGCTGGCGCGCGAGCGCGCATCGAAACGGCGCTAGCCCTCCACGCCGATCATCTGGCTGATCCCCTGGAAGCGCTGCGCTGCCTCGGAGGGCGGGACGTTTCCGCGCTGGTCGGTGCAATCCTTGCCGCGCGGCTTCAGCAGGTTCCGGTGGTGATCGGCGGCGTCGTCGCGCTCGCGGCGGCCGCGATTGCAAGCGCTCTGCGCGCCGATGCGCTGGAGCATGTGCGTCTTGCCGATGCCGGCGATGAATTTGAGCGGGGCCTTGCCACGCGTCTCAATCTTGGCGCGCCGATCCTCGGCTTTGGCAGCCGGCTCGATGACGGCATTTCTGTTGCCATGGCGATGGGCACCTTGCGGGCGGCGGCAGCGATGCTGGCAAAAACCCGCCCCGCCGCCTGACGCCTGCGAACGCGCTTCCCGTCAGCCCATCCGCCGGCCGCGCGGCACGGCAACGCCCGGTGTCGGAACGGGGCGCATCTCTTCCATCACCCGTTCGGGCGGGAAGGTGCAGATGACTTCCGTGCCTTCGCGCAGCTTCGATTTCAGATCGAAGGTGCCGCCATGCATGGCCACCAGCGCCTGCACGATGGGAAGACCGAGGCCGGTCCCTTCCTCGGTGCTTTTCTTGGCGATCGAGCCCTG
>JAGRKQ010000227.1:4872-5437 GCA_020442235.1 Hyphomicrobiaceae bacterium
GGGCCGGAATCGCGGATGGAGATGAACTGGCCGCCGTCATTGGTCCAGCCGACCCGGACGCGGATTTCACCGCTCGACGGGGTGAATTTGACCGCGTTGGACAGGACATTGAGCACGATCTGCCGGATCGCCCGTTCATCCGCCCAGAGCCTCGGCAGACCCTCGTCGATGCGTTCGATGAGTGAGATGCCCTTGGCCTTCGCCTTCATCGACAGAAGATGGACGCAGTCCTGCACGGTGTGCGCCAGGACCATCGCTTCTTCCTTCATCTCCCGATGACCGGCCTCGATGCGTGACAGGTCGAGGATCTCGTTGATGAGGTTCAGAAGGTGCTTGCCGGAATTGTGGATGTCGCGCGAATAGTCGCGGTAATTGTCGTTCGGCAGCGGTCCGAAGACTTCCGACACCATCACTTCCGAAAAGCCCAGAATGGCGTTGAGCGGCGTGCGCAGCAAAAGTGTAAATTTCGGGAGACAACGGATCATGAAAAAAAAAACATGTTCTGCCTCGTCACGCAGCCTTTCGGCATGGGCTTCCGCTTCCCTGGCTTCGGTAACGTCCCGAT
>JAGRKQ010000027.1 GCA_020442235.1 Hyphomicrobiaceae bacterium
GATCCGGGCGATGCCGGTTCCGGTAAGGCCCGAAACGCTGGTGAGGACCCCGAGCGGTTTTCCGGAAGCGGTGAGTTCCAGAGGGCCCTCGCCCAGCGGCGCACCGGCCAGCGCGGTCACGGGGCGGCGGCGGGCCTGCGCCAGATGCTTCATCCGTGACACGACCTCCTGGCCGATATAGCAGCCCTTGGTGAAGGAGACGCCGTGTGTGAGGTCCATGGCGATGTCGTGCGGAAAAACCTCCGCACTGTTAAAATCGCAGGGCGCTTCCAGAAGCCCCGCCGCGATGCGCTGGGCATCGTAATGCACCTCGGAGCCGATCCGGTCATGGGCGGCAAGCCGGTCCTGCGGGGCGTAGCCGCGCCGGCAGAATCCGGCAAGGCGCGGGTCGGGAACGAGGGCGACGCCTTCGATCGCACCGTCTCCGAAACTGGCGACGGGCACCAGCGTCTCTTCCGGCGTGATCTCGACCTTTGCCCGCAACCGATAGATCTGGAGACGTTTCAGGAGCGCCTCGCTGTCGCGGCAGGCGACATCGAGAAGGAAGCCGTCCGCATCGCGATGGACGATCATCGTGGCGATGATCTTGCCCTGCGGCGTCAGGAGCGCGGCATAGCCGGCCTTGTCCGGCGTCACGTCATCGAGATCGCGGGTGAGGAGGTTGTCGAGAAAGCCAGGAGCGTCCGGACCGGTGACCCGGAGGATCCCGCGGCGTTCCAGTGCGCAAAGAAGCATCGGTGGACCTACTTTCCCCGGAAACCGGCGGTATGAACCCTGCGGCGCAGATAGGTCGCGGGGCTGCACCCCGCAAGGTGAGCGGGCCGCCTGAAAGCATGAAGAAAAGCCATGCCGATGGCCTCTTCCAGTCCCTCGGTGCGTTTCAGGTCGCAAAGATGCGGGAAGGCGAAAAACCTTGCCGCACAGGCATCGTCGCCCGCTCGGGGGGCGCCAAAGGCGGACCAGCCGCTGTGAACGGCGATGTCATAAGGCGCGCTGCGCGGCCGGAACAGAAAGACGCGTTGCAGGCCAGCCGCACAAAGCCCGGTTTCTTCGTCAAGCTCGCGCCTTGCGGCCTCAAAGGCCGTTTCGCCGGGCTCGATCCGGCCGCCGGGTAGGCTCCACAGACCCTCCGGTCTCAGCACGAGAAGAATGCTCCCGCCCCGGAACAGGGCGACGGAAGCGGCTTTGCGGCGCATTGCGCAGGATCAGGAAAACAGGGCGTCGACGGTGTTCTGCGCCGCCGCCGCGGCCACCGTGGCGCTGTCGGCCTCGGGCATGTCGAGGCCGTGGATCAGGCCGGAAACACGGTCGATGGAGGGCCGGATGCGCGCCGAAAGCAGCGTCGTCAGCTCGAACATCATGGCCGGATCGAGTGCGTCGCCCGGTTGCACGCCGGCCAGCATCGCCTGCGCGTCGAGAATCATGTCGTCGATTTCGCCCTTGAGGGCGTTGAAAGCGTCCCGGATTTGCGGCGATGTCGCCTCGAAGGCGGCAATGGCAAGATCGCGCTCGGAAAAGACGGAGCGGGCGAAGTGTTCCTGATAGCTTGCCGGCTCCCAGGCCATGCAGTCCTCGATGACGTCCGGCATTTCCGGAACCATCTCGATCAGCATGATGATCTCATTGTAATGATTGAGATAATCGGTGGCGAGGCCGGTCGTCGGATTGATGTTGGCCGCTTCCAGAACGCCGTCGGCAAACGCGGCAAGGCCTGCCACGCTCTTCTCCATCGTCATGTCGTCGGCAAGGTTGCTCATGGGCCCGGCGTCTGTCCGCAAAATCCGTTGCAGGTTAGTCTTGGCCGGTTAACCGACCTTTTCCTTGAGAAAAAAACCTGGAGTAAGGGCAGGATGTGCGGCCGTTTCGCCCTGGCGTTGAAAAGAAAGGCTTTGGAGGCTCTTTTGGGAGCGCCTTTGGAGGGTCCGTTCGAGGCGCGTTACAACATCGCTCCGGCGAGTCCGGTTCTGGCTTTCGGCAGAAGCGACGGGCCGGCCGGTTTCCTGCATGCGCGCTGGGGGCTTTGGCCATCCTGGGTGCGCGACCCGGCGAATTTCACCCAGATCATCAATGCCCGCATCGAGACGGTTCTGGAAAAACCGTCCTTCCGTTCGGCGGTCCGCCACCGCCGCTGGCTCGTGCCGGCGAGCGGCTTTTTTGAATGGAAACGCGATCAGAAATCGCCCCAGCCCTGGTTTGCCAGCCCGGCTTCAGGCGAACCGGTTGCCCTTGCCGCCCTGGGCGAAACCTGGACCGGCCCGGATGGCGAGTGCGTCGATACGCTTGCCCTGATGACCCAGCCGGCCGTGGGCGCCCTTGCCGAAATCCACCACCGCCAGCCGGTAGCGGTGCGTCCTGAGGATTTTGCCGCGTGGCTGGATACAGGATCCGTCCCGGCGGAAAAGGCGCTCGATCTCCTCAGCCAACCCGACCCCTTGTTCTGGCAGGCCCACCCGGTGAGCCGTGCGGTCAACGGCGCCGGAAACGATCATCCGGGTCTCACCGAGGCGGTTGAGGACGATGCGGCGCTCCCGCCCCCGGTCTCCCAGCTTTCGCTGTTTTGATGTCAGTCCGGCAGGACGCGGCCCGGATTGAGGATGCCTTGCGGGTCGAAGGTCGCCTTGAGGCTGCGCATGAGATCCAGCGAGACGCCATCCTTGACGTCGGCCATCAGCGGGCGCTTCAGCCGGCCGATGCCGTGCTCGGCGGAGATCGAGCCGCCGAAATCCTGCACGATGGCGTGGACGCGGGCATTCATGGCGTCCCAGAGCGCAAGATAATCCGCCTTGTCGGCGCCAAGCGGCTGGGACACGTTGAAATGGATGTTGCCATCGCCGAGATGGCCGAAGGGCACGGGCCGGCAACCCGGCACCATGTCGAGCACCGCCTTCGTCGCCACGTCGAGGAAATCCGGCACTCTTGCCACCGGCACGGAAACATCGTGTTTGATCGAGCCGCCCTCGTGGCGCTGCACCTCGCTCATGCCGTGCCGCATCGCCCAGAAGGCGCGTGCCTGGGTCTCGCTGGCGGCCAGCGCGCCATCGCTGACAAGACCCGCCTCCATCGCCTCTTCCAGAAGCGCCTCGAAGGCGCTTTCGGCGGCGCTCGTGTCGGTGCCGGCCGACCATTCCATCAGCACATACCAGGGCGAGGGCGTCTCCAGCGGATCGCGGGCGCCGGGAAGATGGCTGAGGCAGAATTCGACGCCGATGCGCGGCATGATCTCGAAGCCGGTGAGCTGCGGCCCGGCGGCGGCGCGCGCGCGGTTGAAGAGCGCCAGAGCCTCGTGCGGCGTCGGCACGGCAAGGAAGGCGGCAAGCCGCTCGGCCGGGCGGGGGAAGAGTTTCAGGACCGCCGCGGTGATGATGCCGAGCGTGCCCTCCGATCCCAGGAAGAGCTGCTTCAGATCGTAGCCGGTGTTGTCCTTGCGCAGGCTTGAAAGCCCCGACCAGATGCGTCCGTCCGCCAGCACCACCTCAAGCCCGAGCACGAGGTCGCGTGCATTGCCATAGGCAAGGACGGCGGTGCCGCCGGCATTGGTGGAAAGATTGCCGCCGATGGTGCACGAGCCTTCCGAGCCGAGCGACAGCGGGAACAGGCGGTCGACACTCTCGGCCGCTTCCTGCGCGCCCTGCAACGTCAGCCCGGCCTCCACCGTCAGCGTGTTGCCTTCGCCATCGACGCCGCGCACCCTGTTCATGCGGGTCAGCGAGAGCACGAATTCGCGGCCCGTTCCGTCCGGGATCTGGCCGCCGACAAGGCCGGTATTGCCGCCCTGCGGTACGATGGGAACGCCATGCTCGCTGGCGACCTTCATGATGGCGCTGACCGCTTCGGTGCTCTGCGGCAGGAGCACGCCCGGCGTCGTGCCTTGATAGAGGTCGCGCCATTCGCGCAGGAACGGGGCGGTGTCCTCTGGGGCGGTCTTGAGTCCGCCGGGGCCGAGAAGGGCAGAAAAGGCCGCCAGCGCGGCTTGAGTTGTGTCTGTCGTCATGGCGCCAGACTATCCACCCTTGCGCCGCCCGCAAGCCGGCCACAAGGCACAATCCGCGCGAAAATACGTCCCGGAACTATCGCGCCGCCAAGGTCGTGTTCTGAAGATTGGGCGCGTCGAATGTCGCTGAGGCTTGGTTTTCGAACTGCGTCGGGAACTGATCGACCAGTTCCCCGGCCTCATTGCGGACCGTCGTCACGATGGAGATGGTATCCGGCCGCGGGCTTCCTTCCGGATATTTAAGGCTCCATTCCACGTCGACGCTGTAGCCGGGATTGTTCTCGACAATATCGGCCCAGGCGATTTCCAGATCCCGATAAGCGCCATTGTTGAATTCGGCGTTCTGCGGGAAGAGATTGTGAGCCCTGCCTTCGCGGCTCTGGTTGTTTACGAAGCGAAAGGCCACGATGTGCCCGCCGTTATCGGTCTGTTCGCCACGGTTGCCGACACGGCTTTGAAGCTTCTTCTCACTTTTTGGCTTGCCCAAGCCGCTTGCATCGTGGGTGATGGTGGCCTGTACAGCGACCGTGCGCCCTTCATCATCGACATACCAGGTCGCCTGATTGGGGCCGGCAACGTTTCCGACCCTGTCAGGGTGGGTGAAGCTCGCCGTCTCGGTCCGTTTGGCCGCAGCGATGGCATCGTCCATGCCGGCTGGTCGTTGTCCTTCGGGCTGGAACGGCCCTTTGTGCGTGTCGGCCAGATCATCCGCGACGTCCGCAACGTCATCGCCGGCCGCCGCCGCATCGTCGGCCACTTCAACAACGTCCTCTGCAACGTCGGCGACGTCATCGGCCGCTGCGGCAATGTCATCGGCTGCGGCAGCCGCATCGTCGGTCAGCGCGGCGAGGTCATCGGCGAGACCCGCAACATCATCGGCCAGGGCGGCAAGGTCATCGGCATGCGATGCGACTTCGGCAATGTCGTCGAGATTGGCAGCAATGAGACGACCGGCATGTGCAACGTCATCCAGTTTGCCAAGTTTGCCGAGCTTGCCCAATGGATCGAGAAACATGGCAAGGCCAACACCCAGGGCTTCGCCATAGTGCCCTTCCCCCAAGGGCGATGTCACAGGTTCGGCAACGGCCTGGACGGTCGCGACAGGGTGCGTCACGACGGCAACGGCCGTATCGATCACGGTATCTGTTGAGGCATCGGCCCGGTCGCTGTCGGGAAGCCAACGGGGAACGTTGGTCTCGTTGCCGGTGATGAACTCTGCGGCATCCTCGTAAAGCTCGAAAGGCGCTCCGAGAGAAGAATCATAAACATAAATTGCAGCGTCCTTGGCAAAGACGGCCGTGTCGACCACCTCATCGACAACGGTGGTAAAGGCCCCCGTCACGAAACCCCAGGCATGGTCTGCAAGAGAAAGGGACTCATCGCCCTTGTCGTCATCCCGATCATTGTCGTTATGCGCGTTGTCGTTATCGGCACCCGAGTTGCTCTCTTGCCGGGGCTCATGCTGATCCTGCGCGGGCTGATCGACAGAGCCCTGCGTTCCATAATTGACCGGTGCCGGCGGAGGCGGTGGGGGAGAGGGCGGAGGCGTGTTGTCGGCTTCTTCCTGAAAGGAAGGCGGTGCATAGGATTGAACGGACCCGCCGCCAAAGCCTGCCGAGAAGTCTACAGCCACAACAACCCCCATTGTTGAGGCAACACAATCACATAATTAACGTAACGTAAAGAAGCGCGTTGCGCGCCCTAGCGCGATTTTATGCGCAAGGTTACCGGCTTCCAGCCCATGGTATCCGGCGTGACGACAAATCGGCTGACGTCCTCGAAGTCGAAACGCGCCTCAAGCGACATGCCATCCCGGGCAAGTTCAAACAGTGCCGAAGAAAAAGGCTGGCCATCTTTTGCGGCAAGGGCAGCGCGCAAGGCTTCACACTGTTCAAACACCCTCTCCACATTCGTCATGGTCAACGAACGGGGTTTGCCTTCTGCGTTGAAGGCGTAGGCAGAATAGGCTTTGGCCTGGGCGAGGCCGATCCCATAGCCGAGCGACACGGTTTCCCAGTCAAAACCGCTTGCATCAATGCTCTCGGCCATCAATCTGCCGATGGCATGAAGTGCTTCATTGGCCTTGCTGCGATCGGGCGTATCGTTGCGGCTTGTCATGGGCAATCCGGAATGGTGAGGCGTTCGTATCGGCTGCCATATGGCAGTCTCTGCCTCGATCATTCAAGCTTGGCGTGCTGGCAACAGCGCAATGACTCTGCGTGGGCGCGTTCTGAAAGCCTTCCCCTTTGCGCTGCGGTCGGCTATGACCCCGCAAACCCGGCCAAACGGCCAAGCAGCAAGGGATTGATGTCGGTATGAACGGGCTGATGCAAGGCAAGAAGGGCCTGATCCTCGGCGTGGCGAACAACCGCTCCATCGCTTACGGGATCGCGAAATCGGTGGTCGATCAGGGGGGCACGGTGGGCCTCACCTATCAGGGCGAGGCGCTGAAGAAGCGCGTCGGGCCGATTGCCGAGGATCTCGGGGCCGAAGTCTTCGGCCATTGCGACGTCACCGACGACGGCTCGATGGATGCCGTCTTCGCCGAAGTGTCGCAGCGCTGGGGCGGGCTCGATTTCCTCGTCCATGCCGTCGCATTCTCCGACAAGGATGAGCTGACCGGCCGCTACATCGACACGACCGCGGAGAATTTCGACCGCACCATGGCGATCTCGGTCTATTCGCTGACCGCGCTCGCCCGCCGGGCCGAGCCCTTGATGCAAAATGGCGGCTCGATCCTGACGCTGACCTATTACGGCGCGGAAAAGGTTATGCCGCATTACAACGTCATGGG
>JAGRKQ010000028.1 GCA_020442235.1 Hyphomicrobiaceae bacterium
GAGGACGAGCATGACGACGAGGAGCGCGCGCTGCTGGAGCCGCTTCCCGACGGCAGCTACACCGCCGATGCGCGCATCGATCTGGACGAACTGACCGGAACGCTGGGCGAGACCTTCCAGATCGGCGACATCGGCGAAGACGTCGATACGCTGGGCGGGCTGCTGTTCACCCTGCTCGGGCGCATTCCGGTGCGCGGCGAACTGATCGACAAGCTGCCGGGCTTCGAGTTCGAGGTGACGGATGCCGATCCACGCCGCATCAAGCGGCTGCGCATCTATC
Source organism: Hyphomicrobiaceae bacterium (assembly GCA_020442235.1). GTDB lineage: Bacteria > Pseudomonadota > Alphaproteobacteria > Rhizobiales > MH13 > JAGRKQ01. The sequence goes on from JAGRKQ010000028.1 coordinate 281, forward strand.
CGGCCGGCATGCGCCGGCGCGACACCCGCCGCCGGCGCGGATCGTCGCGCACAGCCGAGACCGTCGCCGCGCCGGAAACGGCGGAGACGGAAACCGCCCGGAAGGAAACCGGCGCCGGGCAGGTCTGAACGGCTGTTGACGTGAAGGCAAGGGCGGTGAGACTGGCCCGGCCGGGCTGCGAGCAGCGAATCAGGCCGGCCGTCTTTTTTCGCGCCGGAGCCTCATGGACCGCCTCGTCTCCCATCTCATTCTCGTTTCCGGCTGGCGCCGGCGCCTGATTGCGCTCATGGCCGGGGCGGCGTCGGTGGGCGCCCTGCCGCCTTTCGACGTCTTTCCCGTCCTGTTCCTGACCATTCCGGTACTGGTCTATCTCCTCGACGGGGCCGCGGCGGAATCGGAAGGCGGATTTCGCTTTCGGCCCGGAACGCGGTTTTCGGTCGGCTGGTGGTTCGGCTTCGGCTGGTTCGGGCTCGGCCTTTCCTGGATCGCGGAAGCCTTTCTCGTCGAGCCGGAGCGCCACGCGCTGCTGCTGCCTTTCGCGCTTGTGGGGCTGGGCGGGGGCCTTGCCATCTTCACCGGGCTCGCAACATCGCTTGCCGCGCGGATCTGGCCGGACGGATGGACGCGCATCCTGTCGCTCGCCTCGGCGCTTGCCGCCGCCGACTGGCTGCGCGGACACGTCTTTTCCGGCTTTCCGTGGAACCTCTTCGGCATGACGCTTTCGGGCAGCGATGCGACGATGCAGATCGCCAGCCTGACCGGCGCCTATGGCATGAGCTTCATCGCGCTGGCGCTGGCCGGCGCACCGGCGGTGCTGTTTCCAAGGCGTCTGCGCAGTCGCGGGGGCTTTGTCTATCTTGCGAGCGTCTTCGCGGCGATCCTCGTGCTTGCCGGCTGGGGCGCAATGCGGCTTTCCGGCGCCGAGGACCGTGTTGTCGCCGGGGTGAACCTGCGCATCGTGCAGCCGGCCATCGACCAGCGCGACAAATGGGATCCGGAGAAGCGGCAGGAGATCTTCGCCCGCTATGTGGAGCTTTCCGCCGCGCGGCTGGGGCCGGACCGGGTCGGCCTTCTGACCACCACGCATCTGATCTGGCCGGAATCGGCCTTTCCCTTCGTCCTCACCGAGGAGCCGGCGGCACTGGCGGCCATCGCCGAACTCTTGCCGCTTGGCACAACGCTGATCACCGGGGCGGTGCGGGTGGAACGCGGCGCCGGCCGGCCGCGGGTGTTCAATTCCATCCACGTGATCGCCGAGAGCGGCGAGATCACCGGCTCCTATGACAAGGTGCAGCTGGTGCCCTTCGGCGAGGCCATACCCTTCGCCGACCGGCTGGAGCCGCTCGGCATTCTGCCGCTCGTCAATGCACCGCGCAGCTTCACGCCGGGCACGCGCCGCGAATCACTGTCGCTCTCTCCCGCGCCGGCCGCGCTGCCCCTGATCTGCTACGAAATTATCTTTCCCGGAACGGTTGCAACGGCCGGTGAGCCCCGCCCGGGCTGGCTGCTCAACCTGACCAATGATGCCTGGTTCGGAACCAGCTTCGGCCCCTGGCAACACTTTCGGCAGGCCCGCATGCGTGCTGTCGAAGAGGGATTGCCGCTGGTGCGTGCCGCCAATACGGGGGTCTCGGCTGTCACCGATGCCTATGGGCGCGTGGAGGAAATCCTGCCTCTCGGCCAGTCCGGCGTCATTGACGCCGCCTTGCCGCAAGCCATCGATCCACCTTTTTACGCCCGCCACGGTGACCTTACGTTACTGGGATTTCTACTGTGTGGTTTCGGCATTTGTCTTTACGGTCGATTTACTTCGCTTTCATCTTGAAGTTGAAATTCTCCTGCCCTTTGCGTCATTTGATTAAAGTTGCAATTGGCACTACCGTGGCCATTGGGGAATTTAGGGGAAATCTGGGAGGGGACAGGCACGACCGTGCAGTAAATGGAAGGATCGCCTCCTTATGGCAGGAAAGAAGGCTCCCAATCCCGTCGACGTTCATGTCGGCAATCGCGTTCGGATGCGCCGAATGATGCTGGGGCTCAGTCAAGAAAAGCTGGGAGAGGCGCTGGGCGTCACTTTTCAGCAGGTGCAGAAATATGAAAAGGGACTGAACCGCATCGGTGCAGGCCGGTTGCAGACCATTGCTCAGGTTCTGCAAGTGCCCGTTTCATTCTTCTACGAGGATGCCCCTGGTTCGGATGCTTCCGCAGGAAGCTTCGCCGAAGGCTCCAGCACAAGCTATGTCTCCGATCTCCTCACCACCAGCGAGGGGCTGGAGCTGACGCGCGCCTTCCTCAAGGTGGAAGACACCAAGCTGCGCCGGCGCATCGTCGATCTGGTCAAGGCCATCTCCGAAGCCAAATGCTGAATCGCCCCAGGTGCCGCGCCTCATCGCGGCACCGGCGCAACACCCTGCGCCTGCGGCCCTTTGGCGCTTGATTTCGCCCGTTATCGCTGCCAATACACCGCCCGTTCGTTCGATATGGCGAACAAGTGTTTTCTCTGGCGGACGATGACGGCGATTTCTTCCCCGTGCCGTCCGCGCGACAGCGGGTAAGAACGATGGCGCGCACCTCCTATCTCTTCACCTCCGAATCGGTCTCCGAAGGCCATCCGGACAAGGTCTGCGACCGCATCTCCGACGAGATCGTCGACATGATCTACAAAGAGGCGCGCAAGACCGGCACCGATCTGTGGTCCGTGCGCGTTGCCTGCGAGACCATGGCGACCACCAACCGCGTCGTCATCGCCGGCGAGGTGCGGGTGCCTGAAACGCTCCTGAAACGCGGCAAGGACGGCGCCATCCTGGAGGATGCCGCCGGCAATCCGGTGATCAACCCGGCGCGTTTCCGCTCCGCCGCCCGCCGCGCCATCCGCGACATCGGCTATGAGCAGGACGGCTTCCACTGGAAGACGGCAAAGATCGACGTGCTCCTGCACTCGCAGTCCGCCGACATCGCCCAGGGCGTCGACAACGCCGCCGACCGGCAGGGTTCGGAAGGCGCGGGCGACCAGGGC
>JAGRKQ010000228.1 GCA_020442235.1 Hyphomicrobiaceae bacterium
GCGCCATCGGCTCCGGCCGAAACCGCAAAGATCATGCCGCGTCCGGCCGTGCAGAAGGCGCCGGAACCGCCCTCGAAGCCTGTTGCGGCGCGCGCCGAGCCGGCCGCCACAGCGCCGGCCGCGAGTGTGGTTGTCCCTTCGCGCCCACAGCCTGCGCCTTCGCTGGCGACACCGCCGGCTGAATCGCAGGAAGAGGAAGGCGCGGGGCAGGCTACAGGCGGGCGCACGAAGGTTCTGCCGGTCGTGATCGCCATCGGCGGCGTTCTGGCGGTCGCGCTGGTGGCCTGGATGCTCTATTCGGCGTTGAGCCCGGCCAATCCGCCGTCCGAGGAGCCGGCCCGACAGGAAGCTGCCGCTCCGACTGCGACGCCCGCCACGCCGTCGCAGCCGCAGCCGGTGGCGCCCGGCGACGCGCGCCCGTCGGTGCGCGTAGTCGAGACCCTGCGCATCACGCCGCCCGCCGCACAGGCGGATTCGACTTTCATTGCCGCGCTGGCCGAGGATGGTCTGACCCCGGCCAATGTCCATATCGTCGTTCCCGGCGAGGAGGGCGTCCTGGCCACGGCGGAAGGACGCAACACCATCACCTTGCTGCGTGACGGAGAAACGCCGATCGCGCGGATTGAATCCTTTGGCGAGGTGGCGCTGTCGTCCGGCCAGACCGATGGCGCGCGCATCGCATTGCCGGTCGACCGCTCTCAGGCCGTCTCGGGCCGGACCATCCGCGTCTATATCGAGGCCCGGATGCCGGAAGGCGGCGCGGGCGACATATCGGTCGCCTATTCGGCCGGTGCGCTCGGCAACAGCGGCTGGCAGGTTTTTGCTCTCTCGCCGGAGTGGCGGGTGATGCATTTCGACTATGCCGTGCCGGAAGGCGAGCGGGCATCGGCCAGCGATGTTCTGGCCGTCCGCTCGGGAACAGCGGGCGGTCAGGGGCTGGTTGAAATCCGCATGCTGGGCATCGCCGGACGCCCGCAGACGCCTTAACAGGATCTCAATGCCTTCTGCCTAGATTGAGATTTCAAGAAAGCGGTGATCCGTAAAAAGGGCAGAACGGTTCAACCATGGTGCAGTTGAGTGAGCTTCGCTTCCTGGTCGTGGACGATCAGAAGACGATGCGCGACATCTTGCGCGGACAGCTTCGCGCGCTGGGGGCCAACTTCATCCGTGAAGCGCGCTCCGGACGCGAAGCGCTGACCGTGCTCGAGCGCCAGCCCATGGACGTTATCATTTCCGACTGGCTGATGAACGACATCGACGGTCTTCAGCTTCTGAAGATCCTGCGTCGTCATCCGCGCACCCGTATGACGCCCTTCATCATGGCGACGGGCGTGCGGGAGCCGGAGCAGGTCAAGGTCGCGCTGGATACCGGCGCGTCGGGCTATCTCGTCAAGCCCTTCGACCTTCTGAGCCTGCGTCGGCAGCTGGAATCGGTTCTGCCGCTCGCGGCCTGACGGACCGTCTCAGACAGCTTCAGCAATCAGGGTCCGCAGCTTGCGGGCAACGGCCTGCGTCGCTTCCAGATGCACCATATGGCCGATGCCGGGCAGAAGCTCGCGCGTCACATTTTCCGGCAGGTTCGCAAGCTGAGCCGACGGGATGATCTCGTCCGCATCGCCCCACATGACGTGGATCGGCGGGGTGGCTTCGCCGAGCCGCTGCATCGAAAGCGTGTGCTGGTTGTCACCCTTCAGGATGGACAGGAGGATTTCACCATGCGCACGGCGCGTGGCCGGGTCCTCGCGTTCGCGGGCAAGTTCTTCTACCAGGCCGCGCGGAATGCGGGTGCCGGGCGCATAGAAACGGCGCAGCACCCGCGCCAGTTCATCAAGGTCATATTCGCGTGCATATTGGCGCAGGGCCGCCGCATCGACTTCCGGGCCCATGCCGCCCGGCGCCAGAAGCAATGCGCCGCGCACGAGATCGGGGCGGGTCATTGCCAGAACGGCACCAACCGCGCCGCCCATGGAATGACCGACCACGAAAACCGGTTCGCCGCCGAGATGATCGAGCGTTGCCGCAACCGCCTTGGCCGCCTGACCGGCGCCAACCGGTTCATGGCTGTCGCGCGAGCGGCCGTGGCCGGGAAGATCGACCAGAAGCAGAGCGGCGTCGCGCTCCAGCGCCACTTCCATGTTGAGCCAGGTTTCCATGCGCCCGCCGAAGCCGTGAATGAGAAGAACCGGCGGCTTGCCGGCGGTGCCGGCGCGGCGATGGGCAAGCGGTTTCATGCTGCGGCTTCCTTCAACGGGCCGGAAAGGGCGGATGTGGCGGTCTTGAGGGCGTCCGGGGCAACGGAAAAGACCGAATTCGGCGTTCCGGCAGCGGCGTGAACGAGGGGGTAGTCCAGAAGATCCTCGTCCATGTAGGTTTTCAGCGCCCGGTCATGGCCGAGCGGTGGAATGCCGCCGATGGCAAAGCCGGTCTCGGCGCGCACATAGGCCGCATCCGGGCGCGATACCGGCTCGCCCGCCAGCGCCTCGGCGGCCTTCATGTCGAGGCGGTTGTCGCCGGCGACGAGAAACAGCAGCGCGCGGCCGGAATGCTTGCCGCGAAAGACCAGCGACTTGACGATCTGGCCGACCGCGCAGCCACAGGCGCTCGCCGCGTCCTCGGCGGTGCGGGTGGAGGCCGGCATTTCGCGGATCGTGTCTTCAAGGCCGGCATCCTTCAGGGCCCGGGCGACGCGCTCACAGGCCGCAGCGCGGATGGGCTGGGCGGTATCGGTCATGGCGTGCGGCGTTCCTCCCGGTGATGCTCTTGCCTGCATGATGTTTCTTGCATCATTTTTTCTCTGGGCGCCGCCGCAGAAAAATCGGGAAGCGCCGGCAAGGTTAATGCCGGGTTACGCTATCGCGCGCCCGAACGGCAAGCTAGTTTGGTCCCATGAGTGAAGAAAGCCGCATCCTCTCCCGTCATCGCGACCCCGGCGATCATGAGCCGGATGCCCATGAACCGGTCGCACATGAACCGGACGCACATGGGCCCGCCTTCAGCGAAACGGAAGGCGCTGATGCAAGCGGAATGGATGACGTGCGCTCAGACCGGATCATCCGGCGGCCCCGCTACAGCCTTTCCGAAGCGCTGGAGCGTCTGCGCCATGCCCAGGAGGAAGCCGGGCTTTCGGGCGGTCCGGTGGCGGTTCAGCGCAGCCGTGGCGTTGAGACCCTCGACAGCCTGCTTGAGGATGTGCGCGCGGAACTCGGGCCGCAGGACCGGCGTTTTCTTCTTCGGCCTTCGGCGGATGGATCGCGCTATCTCGTCGACGCGGTCACGGCGGTGCGCTGGCAGGATGGCCGGATCGTCCTTTGCGAGGAACGCGGCGCTTCGGAACGCATCCTGATCGAAGCCGGGGACGAGCCGGACATCGCCGAGGCCATCACCGATCTGGTGGCGGGCGATCTTCTGGCGCGGGAATCGGCGCGCGCGGCACCGCCGGATGAAGCACCGGTTGGCGATACCGGCAACGCCGTTCAGGCTGGTTCCGCTGAAGCCATGCCGGTGCGCAGGGGGTTCGGGTTTTTCGGCGCGCTTGCGCTGTTCCTTCTTGGCATGCTCGTCGGGGCGGCTTTGCTGCTCGCCTATGGCTGGGTCACGATCGGTCCTTCGACCGGCGCGTCCTGAGCGTCATCGGGCGCAACGCAGACACCGTTTTCATAGATGGGCAGCACCGGGCGCTGCGCCACAAGATCCGGCCCCTCGCAGACATGCGCCGTCAGGGTGCAGGACCAGCGCCCCGCTTCGCCGGAAATCTCGAACAGATTGTATTGCGCCGGCGGGCGGTGCGAGCCGGGCGCCTCTCCGGCGGCGGCCACGCCGATGACCGGGATCGGGCCCTGCGGTCCGGTGAGCAGCCGGCGCGTCGGCAGATGCGTGTGACCGTGCAGCACAAGCTCGGCGCCGTGTTCTTCAAGGATCGCACGGATCTTTCCCGCCTTGATGAGGCGCTTGTGCCAGGGGGTGGCGCCGGAAACCGGGGGATGATGGATGAGGACGATGCGAAACGCGCCGCGCGTTGCCTGAAGCGCCGCAGCGAGCCTCTTGCGCTGCTTGCGACGGACTTCGCCGGTCGCCATGAAAGGGCCGGTCGCGGTGGCCGTCGACACGCCAATCAGCGCAATGGGCCCGCGCTTTCGCACATAGGGGAAGCGGTGCTCGTCCAGCGGGTGGCCGGATTCAGG
>JAGRKQ010000229.1 GCA_020442235.1 Hyphomicrobiaceae bacterium
GCGGGCGAGCAGCGTCTTGCCGGTACCGGGCGGGCCGACGAGCAGCACGCCACGCGGAATACGGCCACCGAGCCGCTGGAATTTCTGCGGGTCGCGCAGGAATTCCACGATCTCCTGAAGGTCTTCCTTGGCCTCGTCGATGCCGGCGACATCTTCAAAGGTCACCCGGCCATGCGCCTCGGTCAGCAGCTTTGCCTTCGATTTGCCGAAGCCCATCGCCTTGCCGGAGGAGCCCTGCATCTGGCGCATGAAATAGATCCAGACGCCGATCAGCAGCAGCATCGGACCGAAGGAGATCAGAAGCGAGAAGAACGAATAGTTCTCCGTCTGCGGACGCGCCATGATCCTGACGCCCCGCTCCTGCAGCGTGGCGACCAGCGACGGATCGTCCGGCGCATAGGTGTCGAAGGTCGAGTTGTCGGTGTAGTGGCCGGAAATCGACCGGCCGACGATGGTCACATCGCGCACGCGCCCGGAATCGACATCCGACAGAAACTGCGAATAGGCCACATCGTTCGACTGTCCGCGCGGCCCGGTGCCGGAGAACATGTTGAACAGAGCCAGCAGCAACAGGCCGATGATCAGCCACAGCGCGAGATTGCGGAAGTTGGAATTCATGAATAATCCGTCCCTTGTTGCGCCGTCGGGGCCTTGAGCCGCGACCCTGCGGCGCACTGAGTCCCCTGCAATGTAGGCACACCCCCCGCCCCTGCCAAGGCATGCGGGGCCGGATTGCCCGTGCTTTTGCTCCAAGGGTTACCGGAGACTGAGCCCGAGCGACCCCAGAAAGATGATGCGCAGGGGTGAAGGATCGCTTTGCGCGTCGCCATTCTCGAAACCGGCAAGACGTTTTTCCTCCCGGAGCACCCCCGGTGCAGCGAGCACCGGCAGCGCTTTCAGCGCAATCGCCGGCAGGATCGCCGGTGATGGCGCGGCCACAAGCCCGCGCCGCCCGCCGGCGGCAATGAGCCGCACCGGCCCGTCACCGCCATTGATGACCCGGTACCGCCCGTCGAAGAGCCCCTGCGCCCCGGCCTCCAGTTCGAGCGGCGCAATCCCCTCGCGCCCCGGCTCGCGCGCGATCACCACGCGCTCGGCCTCAAGCTCGAAGAGACAGCCGCCGAGCGTGATCCTTGCGCGCCGATCCTTCTCCGCCAGCGCGTCGATGAGACGGTCGAGTGCGGGCCTTGATACGCTCCGCGCTGGCGGAACGACCCGCACCGCGTCGATCAGCCGGCAGAGCATGCGCCGTGCGATGGCCCGCGGCACATCAAGAGCGCTGCGGGGCAGGACCGCAAATCCGAAAGGCGAAAGCTCTGCCCTGCGCAGGCCTTCCGAGGCGGCAAAGGCGATGGCCTCACCCGCCTCGCGGAAACGCTCCGCCGCACCCGCAAGACACGCCGCATCGAGGCCGACAGCCTCCAGCGCATCGCGGTGAAGGCGCACCCTTGCGCGGTAAAAGCGCGGATCGCGGTTCATCGGATCGAAGGCCGGATCGAGATCGGTTTGCGCCAGAACCCCGGCCAGGTCCTGACGGGCCAGCCCGAGAAGCGGCCGCACGATCCTGAGGCCCTGGCGCTGCGACACGCGGTCCATGCCGCGAAGCCCCTGAAGGCCGCTCCCCATCGAAAGCCGGTGCAGCACCGTTTCGGCCTGATCCTCGCGATGATGGGCGGTGACAAGGGCCCCCGCACCGATCGCGCGGGCATGGGCAAGAAGCGCTTCATAGCGCGCCCGGCGCGCGCGCGCTTCGATCCGCGTGCCGGCTTCTTTCTCCCCGGTTTCGGAAAGCACCGCCTGCAGCACAACCGCCTCAAGCCCGATGCTGCACAGTGCCTGGCGGGCCGATTCCGCCTCGCTGGCGCTTTCCGGGCGAAGACCGTGATCGACGATGGCAAGGCTGAGGCGCGGTGCCGGGCCCATCCGCACCCAGCGCTGCATCAGGACGGCCAGCGCCAGACTGTCCGGCCCGCCCGAAACGGCGCAAAGCACGTGCTGCTCGCTGCGAAGGTCGTCAAAAAGGGTTTCGAGCCGGTCCGGAGGAAAAGGATCGGCGGCCCGCATCGTCCGTCAGCAACCGGCATCGCGGCTGCGCGCCGCGGCCATGTCGCGCACCGCGCGGGCGGCGTTCGGATAGTCGCTGATGACCTTCTGATAGGTGGCGCAGGCCTGATCCGTGACGCCCAGCTCATGCAGGCTCATGGCCAGCTTCAGAAGCGCATCCGGCACCTTCGGATCCTGCGGATAGTCGGTATAGACGACGAGGAAGGCTTCCGCCGCCTCGGTGAAATCGCCCTGCGCGAAATGTGCCTCGCCCAGCCAGAAGGTGGCGTTCGGTCTCAGATCGCTGTCGGGAAAGCTTGCCAGAAAATCGGAAAAGCTCACCTCGGCCAGCGCATAATCGCCCCTGAGGATGTAGCCATAGGCAAGATCATAGGCATCGCGCGGATCGCCGCTCGGCGGGGCGACGGCGGGTGCACCGGTCGCATCGAGCGCGCCCGGACGGGTCAGGGCGGAAAGATCGATCGGCGCGCCGGGATCGGTCTGCGGCGGCGCGGCACCGACGGGCGCACCGGTATTGGGATCGACGCTCAGCGTGCCGAGTGTCGAGGGCGGGGCTCCAAGAGGACGCTCCTGCGGCGGCACGGTTCCGGCCGCCGGCGGCGCGGAAGGCTGCGGTGCACGGGCAACCCCGTCGCCCGATCCTTCCAGTTCGCGCAGGCGGAAATCGGTGTCTTCCTGCTGGCGCCGCAACTGGTCCTGCGCCTGGCGCAGTTCATGACCGAGCCGCTCCACCTCGCCGGTGAGCATGCGCACCTGCTCTTCCAGCCGCTCCATGCGCATGTTCTGCGCCGCGATCTCCTGCGACGTCTGCGCCCTGGCGCTGCCAAGCGGCGGCAGAAGAGAGAGCGCCAGCGCAAGACCGGCGAGCGAAAGGGAGCGGAAAGGATTGAAGATGGACGCGGTCACGGCAAGCACGAACCCGATGGTGGCTGGCGCCCGGGGCGCCGATGGCCTGCGGTGTCGCGGGTAAAAAGGGCATCAGTGGGGCGCGCGCGGACAAACCGCCCGCGCCCCGGACTTGCCTGCCTTACTGTGACAGAACCGTCACGGCGCGGCGGTTCTGCGACCAGCAGGTGATGTCGTTGCAGGTCGCGACCGGGCGCTCCTTGCCATAGGAGATGGTCTGGATGCGGCTCGGCGAGACGCCGCGCGCGATCAGATAGTCGCGGGTGGCGGCTGCACGGCGGGCACCGAGGGCAAGGTTGTATTCGCGCGTGCCGCGTTCGTCGGCATGGCCTTCGATGGTGATGCGGTACTGCGGATACTGCGTCAGCCAGGCGGCCTGGCGGTCGAGCGTGATCTGGCCTTCCGCCGTCAGGGTCACCTGATCGGTCTCGAAGAACACGCGATCACCGACATTGACGGTGAAATCCTGAACCGAGCCGGGCGTGGCCGGCTGCTGGCCGACCGGAAGCTGATCCGGAGTGGAAGCGCAGGCGCCGAGCCCGACAAGCACGAAGGCAACGGCAACCAGACGTACGAAACCGAACATGATTTTCAAATCCCCTGAGAACGGCCGGACACAAAACGAAGGCCGAACGCCTCGCTTATGAATTGAGCAAGGTTATCGCCGCGTTTGCGATCTAGGTTAACGCCGGCTTTTTTGTGACGCCACCCTTTAGCGACATCACACCTGTCGATGCATGAGCGTTCAGCTGCGTGAGGGCGACCAGGCCGGGTCGGACCCGAAGGCCGGCGTCGGCACGCGCTGCTCATTGTAGCCGGTGAGATCGATCGACCACAGCTGCGGTCCGCCATTGGCGCCCGGCGTATCGCGGAAGAACATCAGAACGCGCCCGTTCGGCGCCCAAGTCGGCCCTTCCAGATGGAAGCTCTGGGTGAGAATGCGCTCACCCGTGCCGTCGGGACGCATCACCCCGAGCAGAAATTCGCCGCCCAGCTGCTTGGTGAAGGCGATGAGATCGCCGCGCGGCGACCACACCGGCGTCGAATAGGAGCCGGTTCCGAAGGAAATCCGCGTCGGGGCGGAGCCGTCCGCGCCCATGACGTAAAGCTGCGGCCCGCCGCCCCGGTTGGAGACGAAGACGATGCGTCCGCCATCGGGCGCATAGGACGGCGAAGTGTCGATCGAGGGCGAATTGGTCAGCCGCGTCGTCGAGCGCGTCCTGAGATCGAAGGCGAAGATGTCGGAATTGCCGTCCGGCTGGTCGAGCGAGAAGGCAAGACGCTGGCCATCGGGCGCAAAGCGCGGGGCATAGGTCATGCCGGGGAAATTGCCCACCGGCTCGCGCTGCAGGGTCTCGATGTTGAGGATGTAGACCTGCGGGCGACCGCCCTCATAGCTCATATAGGTGATTTCCTGCTGACCCGGCGAAAAGCGCGGCGTCAGCACCAGTTCGGAGCCCTGCGAGAGATAGCGCACATTGGCGCCGTCCTGGTCCATGATGGCGAGACGCTTGATGCGCCGGTCCTTCGGCCCGGTCTCGTCGACGAAGACGATGCGGGTGTCGAAATAGCCCTCTTCGCCGGTGAGCCGCTCATAGATCGCATCGGAGATGATGTGCGCCACGCGCCGCCAGTTGTCGGGCGTGGTGAAATATTGCTGCCCGATCATCTGCTCGCCGCCGAAGATGTCCCACAGGCGGAAATCGACGCGAAGGCGCCCGTCGCTTTGCAGCTCCACCCGTCCGGTGACCAGTGCCTGGGCATT
>JAGRKQ010000230.1 GCA_020442235.1 Hyphomicrobiaceae bacterium
GCTTCCGAATAGGCCCGGTCACCGGTGCCATCGGCCAGCGCCACATCCAGCCGCGAGGCAACCTTGCGCACTGGATAGTTCTTTTCCGCGTGCAGCGAGAGCGTGAAGACGCTGGCATCGCCGGCAAAGATCTCCGCCGTGCCGTCGCCCTGATGCACGTCGCAGTCGATGACGAGAACGCGCGATACGCTGCCCTCGGCCAGAAGCACGCTGGCAGCGACGGCGACATCGTTGAAGACGCAAAAGCCGGCTCCTTCCGCGTGGCGGGCGTGATGGCTGCCACCGGCGGTGTTGGCGGCAAGGCCGGCATCGAGGGCAAGGCGGGCGGTCAGAAGCGTGCCGGCGCTGGCCGTGCGGGCGCGCCGCACGACGTCGCGGGTCAGCGGCAGGCCGATCTGGCGGACGATGCGCGGCTCCAGCGAAAGCGCGAGAACCTTGTCGACATAGCCGCGATCATGCGCGCTGCCGAGCCAGCTTGCCGGTGCCTCGCCGGGGATCTGGAAGCCCTCGGGTACATGGCCCTCATCGTGAAGCAGCCTTGCCAGCGCGCCGAACTTGTCCATCGGGAAACGATGTCCGGGCGGCAGGTCGGCGATATAGACCGGGTTGTGAACGATCGGCAGAGGCATGAGGGCGTTATAGGGCGGAAAACCATACGGCGTCCGCTGGAAACAATCAGCGCCGAAGAGACGCCGGGCTTTCGCCCGCCCCCGCGGAGGCGGTGAGCCAAGCGAACCCGCCGTGAGCGAAAGAAGCGCGCTGGCGCGAGCGAAAAACAATCCCTCCACGCAGGGCTGCAATGACACAGATGCGCTTGCCCTGATGCGGGCGCTCCTCTACCGCGATTGTCCTTGGTTTTTCAGGATCGACCTGCTTGGACGCTTCGGTTCGCCCCTTCGACGTGACCAATCGCGGCGTTCTTGCGATCGCCGTACCGATGACGCTTGCCTATCTGTCGACGCCGCTGGTGGGGCTGGCCGATACCTTCGCCATCGGCCAGATCGGCGATGCGGCCCTGATCGGCGGCATCGCGTTCGGCTCGATCATCTTCGACCTTTTGTTCACGACGCTGAACTCTCTGCGCTCGGGAACGACCGGGCTTGTCGCCCAGGCCTTCGGGGCCGACGACCGGCGCCAGGAAGCGGCCGTGCTTTTCCGCGCCTTCCTGATCGCCGCCCTTGCCGGGCTGGCCGTGATCCTGTTCCGGGGGCCGCTTCTGGCGCTGGCGCTCGCCTTTCTCGGCGGATCGCCGGCGGTGCAGGAAGCGGTGACGGCCTATTTTGCCGTGCGGGTCCTCTCCGCGCCCTTTGTCTTTGCCAATTACGCGATCCTGGGTCATGTCCTGGGGCTCGGGCGGGGCGGGATCGGGCTGTTGCTGCAAACGATCCTCAACGGCGTCAACGTCGCGCTCAATCTCTATTTCGTTCTGGCGCTCGGCATGGGCGTCGAAGGCGTTGCGCTGGCCAGCGTCATCGCCGAGATCGTCGCCTTCGCGGCGGGCTGCATGTGGCTTGTCGTCAGGCTCGACCGCCACCACCTTCCCCGCGCCGCAGAGGTCTTTGACTGGCCGCGTGTCCGGCGCATGCTGGCGGTCAATCGCGACATCATGATCCGCTCATTCGCGCTGTTGTTTGCCTTCTCGCTCTTTGCCCGCCAGGGCGCGGCGCAGGGCGATGTGGTTCTGGCCGGCAACGCAATCCTGGAAAAGTTCTTCCTGATCGGCGGCTATTTCCTCGACGGCTTCGCCACTGCCGCCGAACAGCTGGTCGGGCGCTCCATCGGCGCGCGCTGGCGGCCAGCCTTCGACCGCGCCGTCTCGCTCACGCTGCGCTGGGGCGTGGTGCTGGCCGCGCTGTGTGCCTTGTGTCTGTTTCTGGGCGGCCCGGCGATCATCCGCGCCATCACGCCGGCCGAAGATGTGCGGGCGATGGCGCTCGCCTTCCTGCCCTATGCGGCGCTGACGCCGCTTGCCGGGGTTGTCGCCTTCGAGATGGACGGCGTCTTCATCGGCGCCACCTGGTCGCAGGAAATGCGCAACATGATGCTTGTCTCGCTGGCGCTCTTCGTCGTCGCGATCTTCGGCCTCCAGTCGCTGATCGGCAATCACGGCCTGTGGGTGGCCCTGCTGGTCTTCCTGGGCGCGCGCGGCGTGCTTCTATGGCTGCGCCTGCCGGTGCGCGCGGCACGGGCCTTTGCCGCGCCCTGAGGCTTTCCTGCCGGGTCGGGGGCGTGCACTCTTTGCAAGGATATGGGCAGGACATGCCGGCGGATCGCCGGGCCGGGGAGAGACGGACAATGAACAGCAAAACCGGCGCGGCGCCGCTGGCCGGCATCAGGGTTCTGGATCTGTCGCGCATCCTTGCCGGCCCGTTTGCCACCCAGGCTTTGGCCGACCTCGGCGCCGACGTCATCAAGATCGAAGCCCCCGAAGGCGATGCCACCCGGGGCTGGGGGCCGCCCTTCGTGAAGAATGCCGACGGAACGGCCGGTGATGCGGCCTATTTCCACGCCGCCAATCGCGGCAAGCGATCCGTCACCGCCGATCTCAAGTCCGACGAAGGGCGCGCGCTCGTCCGCCGGCTTGCCGCAAAGGCGGATGTTCTGGTTGAAAACTTCAAGGCCGGGGGCCTTGCCGGGCTTGGCCTCGATCCGCAAGGCCTGATGGCCGACAATCCGCGCCTCATCGTCTGTTCGGTCACCGGCTTCGGCCAGGACGGCCCACGCGCCGGTGAGGCCGGCTATGACTTCATGATCCAGGGGCTTTCCGGCATCATGGACATCACCGGCGAGCCGGGTCGGCCGGGGCAGAAGATGGGCGTCGCCTTCGCCGACATCTTCACCGGCCTTTATGCGGTCATCGCCATCGAGGCGGCGCTTTATGAGCGCGAGCGCTCCGGGCACGGCCAGTGGATCGACATGGCGCTGTTCGATTCCATGCTGGGCGTTCTTGCCAATCAGGCGATGAATGCGCTGGTGAGCGGCGAGAGCCCGCAGCGGCTCGGCAATGCCCACCCCAACATCGTGCCTTACCAGACCTTCCGCTGCGCCGATGGCGAGGTGATCGTTACGGTCGGCACCGAGCGCCAGTTCCGGGCGCTTCTGGCCGCGCTCGACCTTGAGGGGCTTGCGGGCGAGCCGCGCTTTGCGACCAACCGCGCCCGGGTCGACAACCGGCAGGCGCTGATCGCGCATCTGGAGCCGGCCTTTCGGGGAAGGACGCGCGAGGCGATCCTTGAAGCCTGCCGAAAGGCGCACATCCCGGCCGGGCCGATCAACACGGTCGGCGAGGCGCTCTGCGACCCGCAGGCCCTGCACCGCGCCATGGTCTCGGACTTTGCCGTGCGCGATGCGGCCGCGCCCGTGCCCGGCCTCAGGACGCCGATCCGCTTCTCCCGCTCCACGTTGGCCTTAAAGCGGGCAAGCCCGCGTCTTGGCGAGCATGACGAGCCGGTCAGGAACCGGGACGGCTGGCCGGAATGGGAATAGGTATTGGTAAAATTAATTGACCAATCTGGAATTTTGCTGTAACGCCTGCCCGCAACATTGACAGGGTGGCCTCGCTGCGCCCGAATTCATCACCACGCTGAAGAACCCGGCCAACGGGTCCTTGAGGAAGAGCCCGGGTCCGGGGAGGGAAATCCATGTCGCTGTCGACCGTCACCTGCATCGAGGATCTGCGCCAGATCGCCCGTCGCCGCGAGGCGCGCGCCATTTTCGATTATGTCGATCGCGGCTCCTATGACGAGGACACGCTGAACGCCAACCGCAACGATCTGGAAGCGATCAAGCTGCGCCAGCGCGTCCTGATCGATGTCGGCGCCCGTTCCACCCAAGGCACGATCCTTGGTGAGACGGTGACGATGCCCGTCTCCATCGCGCCGACGGGGCTGACCGGCCTCAACTGGGGCGATGGCGAAATTCTTGCTGCCCGCGCGGCGGAAAAATTCGGCATTCCCTTCACGCTCTCCACCATGTCGATCTGTTCCATCGAGGACGTGGCGGCGGCGACGAGAAAGCCCTTCTGGTTCCAGCTCTATGTGATGCGCGACCGCGGCTTTGCCGCCTCACTGGTCGAGCGCGCCAAGGAGGCGGGCTGTTCGGCGCTGGTGCTGACCTGCGATCTCCAGGTGCAGGGCCAGCGTCACCGCGACATCAAGAACGGCCTTTCGGTGCCGCCGCGCCTGACAATCGCCAACATGATCGACGTTGCGATGAAGCCGCGCTGGGCGCTGTCGGTGCTGATGGGCAAGCGCAAGAGCTTCGGCAATCTGGCCGGCCACATTCCCGAGGGCGGCAATCTGAAGACCCTGTCGCAATGGATCGCCGGCCAGTTCGACCCGACCCTGTCCTGGGACGATGTCGCCTGGATCAAGTCGATCTGGCCGGGCAAGCTGATTCTCAAGGGCATTCTCGACCCGCAGGACGCGCGTCACGCGATGGAATCGGGCGCCGACGCCCTCGTCGTTTCCAATCACGGCGGACGTCAGCTCGATGGTGCGCGTTCGGCGATTTCCGCCCTGCCGGCGATCAAGGACATCGTCGGCGACAGCATGGAAGTGATGATGGACAGCGGCATCCGCAGCGGCAAGGACGTCTACCGTGCCCTCGCGCTTGGCGCCTCCAGCGTGATGATCGGCCGGGCCTTCCTGTATGGCCTCGCCGCCGGCGGCGAGGCGGGCGTCGCCAAGGCGCTGGACATCATCCAGAAGGAACTCGACGTCGCCATGGCGCTGACCGGCGTCAACACCACCGGCGAGATCACGTCCGAATTGCTCGACCGCGGATGATGCGGCGCAGCAACAATTGCCGGCATCGGCGTTTGCCCGGCTTGACTCGCCGGCCTTAATGTTTCGATAACCTTCGCGTCTTGGTTCCGGGGTCACGGCCCCGGATGAAAATGGGAACGCGGTGCGGCGACAGGGCATTCCTTGAAGGAATGCCCCCGGTGCCAAATCCGCGGCTGCCCCCGCAACTGTGAGCGGTGAGCCTGTTTCCAGCAAAGCCACTGGGCCTCAAAGGTCTGGGAAGGCGGAAACGATGACGGCCATGACCCGCAAGCCAGGAGACCTGCCAGGACACGTCACCCGACCGTTGCGCGAGGGGCGCTCCGGTCCGGTCATGCTGTCCGCGTGGGTGACGACGCGCCGGTGAGGAAGGATCCTTTCCGGTTTCGTTGGCCTGCCGCGCGGGGAAAAGCCCCGTCCGGCCGTTCCGGGGGCGTTCATGACGCGCAATTGCTTTGTTTCCCTCGCCGGGCTCATCGCCGGCTCCCTCATCCTTTCCGCTGCGCCGGTCCGCGCTCAGGACATCGATCTGGGCGATCTTCTGATCCTGCCCAACCGCGTGGCGACGCCCGCGGGCGAGGTCGGGGCTTCCATTGATGTCGTCGGCCGTGACGAGATCGAGCGCTCCGGCGTGACGACGCTCTCCGAGGCGCTTGAGCTCCTGCCGGGCGTGACGATCGCCGCCAATGGCCCGCGCGGATCGCAGGCCTCCGTCTTCGTGCGCGGCGCCGCCTCGCGCTATGTCGTGGTGCTGGTCGACGGCATCGAGATCAACGACCCGACCGGGCCGCAGGTGCAGCTCGATTTCGGCCGCTTCGGCCTTGGCGATGTGGAGCGCATCGAGCTTTTGAAGGGCTCGCAGTCGGTGCTCTATGGCGGCGATGCCGTTGCCGGCGTCATCAACATCGTCACGCGCCGGGCCGGCGGCGAGGGGGTTTCCTTTGCCATCAATGGCGAAGCCGGTGCCTTCGGCACCGTGGCCGGGGCGGCAACGCTCGGCTACCGCACCGAGCGCGGCGACATCGCGCTCACCGTGCAGGGCGAACGCGCGGACGGCTTTTCCGCCGCCGAGGAAGAGGCCGGCAACACCGAGGCCGACGGCTTTCGCAACGTGACCGTCACCGCCAACGGCTCCTATCAGGTGAACGATTTCATCGAGGTCTTTGCTTCGCTGCGCCGCGGCCATGCGGTGAGCGATTTCGACGAGAGCTTCCCGGCAATCGCCGACGATCCCGGCGGGCAGTATCACGGCACCACCTCGGATCTTGCCGCGCGCATCGGCACCACCTTCCGTCTCTTCGACGGCATGCTGGAAAACACCGTCACCGTCTCGCATTACGACGTTCACCGCGACATCGTCGACGGGTTCCCGCGCTGGTTCGAGGGCACGCGCGACCGGCTGGAATATCAGGGCACGCTGAGCCTGAGCGAACGTTTCCGCGTCGTCTTCGGTGGCGACGTCCAGCGCGAGACCGCCGAAGGCGGCAGCGCCTTCGGCGTGACGCCGCAAACCTCCGCCGACATTCGCGGCCTTTACATCATGGGCCTGTTCGAGCCGTTCGACGGGCTCAATCTGACGCTCGGCGGGCGCATTGACGATCACTCCACCTTCGGAACCTTCGAGACGGTGCGCGGCACGGCGAGCTATCAGATCGCGGCCACCGGAACGACGCTGCGCGCGTCCGCCGGCACCGGATTCCGCGCGCCCAGCCTTTATGAACTCTTCGACAGCTTCGCCGGCAATCCCGCGCTGCAGCCGGAGGAAAGCCTCTCCCTCGATGCCGGCATCGAGCAGAGTTTCTGGGGCGGCAGGGCCCGGCTCGGCGTCACCTGGTTCCTCGTCGATGTCACCAACGCCATCGACTATTCCTTCGCCACCTTCGCCTATGTGCAGACGAGCGGCGAAAGCCGCCGCCAGGGTGTCGAGGTGACGGGCGCGGTCGACCTCACCGACTGGATGGCGCTGTCGGGAGCCTACACCTACACCGAGACCGAGGATCCCAACGGGGCGCGGTTGCTGCGCGTTCCCCGGCACGATGCGACGCTTCAGCTGCGCCTGATGCCGATGGACAATCTGACGCTGGCCGTCACCGCCCGCGGCGTGGTCGATACGCTCGATCTTGCCGGGCCGCTGGACGACTATCTTCTCGTCAACGCGCTGGCGACCTACCGGATCTCGGACAATGCCGAGGTCTATGTCCGGGGCGTCAATCTCCTCGACGACAGCTATCAGACGCTGGACGGCTACGGCACCTCCGACCGGGCCTTCTACGCCGGCTTCCGGGTGCGCGGCTGATGGGCCGGGCGCGCGCCATAAGGTTTGCGCGCCTTGCCGCCATTCTTGGCGGGTTTTTCATCCTCGTTGCCGCGCCGGAGGCATCCCGCGCGGCAACGCTTCAGGCCGCCGATGTCTGCGCGGCGGATTATCTCGTTGCCCTTGCCCGTCCCGGCGACCGGCTGCTCGCCCCGCCCGAAGCGCTCGATCCCTGGGCGCCGACGGCGGGCGCAGCGCTTGAGCCGCGCGGCGTCGATGCCGAACGGCTTCTGACCCACCCGCCCTCGCTTCTGGTCGCGACCTACGGGCCGGGCCGGCGGGTCACGGAAATGGCCCGTCGTCTCGGCGTCCCGGTCCTGATCCTCAGCGGTCACGGGGTTGTGGGGATTGCCGACAATCTCATGCGCCTTGCCGGAAGGCTTGGCCGCAGCCGTGAGGCCGAAGCGCTTCTCGATGCCATCCCCGAAGTGGTCCCCGAAGGATTGCGCCCACGCGCCCTCTATGTGACCGCCGGCGGTGCCACCGCCGGTCCCGGCACGTCCATGGACGAGGTCATGCGGCTCGCCGGTTTCATCAACGCCGCGCCGGGCCCGGGCTATCCCTTCATCGACCCGGAATGGCTTCTGCGCGCGACCCCCGATCTGCTCGTCACCGCCTTCTATGATGGAACGGCCGATCGCAGCGCCTGGGATCTCGGCCGTTCCGGCCCGTTCCAGCGCGTGCTCGCGCGGCTGCCGCGCATCGACCTTCCCGCCAGCGCTGTGGCCTGCGAGGGCCCGACGCTTTTGTCGCTGGCCGCACGGCTTGCCGCTGAATGGCAGGCACTGCGCCAGGAAGGGGAGGGCGGACGATGAGGCTCTCCTTTCGCCGCGATCCCCTGCTTTACGGCCTGTCGCAGATCCTGGGCCTGTGCACCATCGGGGCCCTTTGCCTCGGGCCGGAAGGCTTCGATCCGATCCTCTTCACCGCCGCCGGTGAGGGAACCGGCGGGGCGGCCCATCTGATCCTGACCGAAGTGCGCTTCCCCCGGGTGTTTCTGGCGATCCTTCTCGGCAGCGCGCTCGGCGCGTCCGGGGCGGTGCTGCAAGGGCTGCTGCGCAACCCGCTCGCCGACCCCGGCGTTGTCGGCGTCACCGCCTCGGCGGGGCTTGGCGCGGTGATCGCCATCGGCTTCGGCGCGGGCGCCGGCCTTGCCGTCCCGCTCGCCTCGATGCTCGGGGCCGGGCTCGGCCTCCTGCTCGTCTTCCTGATCGCGCGCGGCGGGCTCAACGGGGCGACGCTGATTCTTGCCGGCATTGCTGTCAATGCGCTGGCCGCAGCCGCAACCAGTCTCGTCGTCAACGTTGCCCCGACACCGATGATGCTCTCCGACATGGTGCTCTGGTTGTTGGGATCGCTCGCCGGCACCGATACGCAGGACCTGAAGATGGTCGTCGCGCCCGCCGTCATCGGCATCGTGCTCCTGTCTTTCACCCTGAAGGGCCTGCGCGCGCTTGCGCTCGGGCGGGAGGCGGCCACCTCGCTCGGCCTGTCCGAAACCCGCCTGACCGTGATGGCGCTTCTCGGCACGGCGCTGTCGGTCGGAGCGCTGGTTTCGGTGACCGGCGCGGTCGGCTTCGTCGGTCTCGTCGTGCCGCATCTGATGCGCCCGCTGGTGCGCCACGATCCGGGGCGGCTGGTGCAGGTGTCAGCGGTTGCGGGGTCGATTCTCGTGCTGGCCGCCGACACGATGCTGCGGGTCTTCATTGAGGGCCCGGCCTTGCAACTCGGCGTCGTCACCGCCTTTTTCGGCGCGCCGATCTTCCTCATCGTTGCCCTGCGCGGGGGGCGGTCATGACAGCGCGCCTTGCCGTTGAGACGCTGGGTCTATCCCGTGCCGGCAGGACGGTGCTGTCCGGCATCACCCTTGCCGTCGATCCGGGCGAGATCGTCTGCCTCGTCGGCCCGAACGGGGCGGGGAAATCGACGCTTCTGGCCGCGATCCGCGGCGCGCTCCCGGCCAGCGGGACGGTGCGGATGGATGGTGAGGCGGTGAACGGCAAGCGCCTGCGCCGGCACCCGGAACGTCTGGCCTTCCTGCCGCAGGAGCGCATCATCGCCTGGCCCATCACCGTCGAGGCGCTTGTCGCGCTCGGCCGCATCGCCAACGGCGCCGACGGCACGCTCGCCGGCCTCGACGATGAAGGCCGTGGCGCCGTCGAGCGGGCGCTGGCCGATTGCGCGCTGACGGATTTCAGGCACCGGCTCGTCGGCACCCTCTCCGGCGGGGAAAAGGCGCGCGCGCTTCTGGCACGGGCGCTTTGCATCGAGGCGCCGCTGCTTCTGGCCGACGAGCCGGCGGCCGGGCTCGATCCGGCGCAGGCGGCCCGCGTCTTCGAGGCCCTGCGCCGCCGCGCCCGCGCCACCGCCGCCGCCGCATTGGTCGTCGTGCACGACCTTGCGCTCGCCGCCGCCTTTGCCGACCGCATCGCGGTTCTGGCCGAGGGACAGCTTCTGGCTTTCGGCCGGCCGGAGACGGCGCTGGACGCGCGCATTCTCGCCAAAGCCTATGGTATCGGGTTCCGTCAGGACGGGCAGGGCGGCATATCGCCGGATTTTGCCGCAATCGGAGGGGGATTGCCGCGATGAACGAGACCGTCACGCCGACGCTGGCCGGGCTGCGCGCAGCCTATCAGGAGCTTTATGCCCTAGGCGGTCCTGTCGTCACCGTGCTGCTCCTCCTCTCGGTCGTGGCGCTGGCGGCGAGCCTCATCGCAGGCGCGCGTCTGGTGCCGCTCTGGCTCACCGGCGAGGCGCGCGAAGCCCGGCCCGAAACCCGCTTCGGCCCGCTGAAGCGCCTGTGGCAGGCAAGGGCGCAGGCCGCCGGCGCGATCGAGGCCTTGGCCATCACCGAGGCGCGCCGGCTGACTTCGGGTCTGAGGCTTCTGGAAATCGTGGCGCAGGCCGCCCCGCTGCTCGGTCTCTTCGGCACGGTGATCGGCATGATCGATGCGTTCCGCGCGCTGGAAGCGGCCGGCGGCGACGCCGATCCTTCCGCGCTGGCCGGCGGCATCTGGGTGGCGCTGCTGACGACCGCCGTCGGCCTTGCCGTCGCCATACCCGTGCAGGCGCTGGCGCAGGGCTTTTCCGCCATCGCCGAGGCCGAAACGGCGCGGATCGAGGCGCTTGCCTCACGGCTCATCGGGCAGGGGGAGGCGGGCGATGCGGATTGAACGCCGCAGCGCACCCGCCGCCATCGGCCTGACGGCGCTGATCGACGTCGTCTTCATCCT
>JAGRKQ010000231.1 GCA_020442235.1 Hyphomicrobiaceae bacterium
ATCTCGCTGCATGCGGTGCGCGACGATCTGCGTGATGTGCTGGTGCCGCTGAACAAGAAATATCCGCTCAAGGAACTGCTGCAGGCCTGCCGCGAATATCCCGGCCTTTCCAACGCCAAGCGGATCACCTTTGAATATGTGATGCTGAAGGGGGTGAACGATTCCCCGGCCGAAGCGCGCGAGCTTGTGCGGCTTCTTTCCGGCATTCCGGCGAAGATCAATCTCATCCCGTTCAATCCCTGGCCGGGCTCGGACTATGAATGCTCGGACTGGGCGACGATCGAGCGCTTTGCCGAGATCGTGAACCGGGCCGGCTATGCCTCGCCGATCCGCACCCCGCGCGGGCGCGACATCCTTGCCGCCTGCGGGCAGCTGAAATCGGCCTCCGAGCCGGTGCGGGCGCGTGAGGCAAGGGCGATGAAGGAGGCTGCGCTGGCCGCCGCCGAAGCTGCGGGAGCGGCCGAGTGAGCCGGCAGCGCGTCATCTCGGGCGTGCGCATCCTGAAGCGCCTTTTGATGTGCACGCTCGGCTATTTCATTGCCGTCTTTGCCGCCGGCGTCTTCATGACGCTGGCGCTCGCCTTCGAGAAAAGCCAGAGCGGGACGACGGGCGATCAGGCGATCCTCGTCGTTGCCATCCTGATTGCGCTCTTCGCGGCGGGCATCGCCTTCCTGCCGGCGGTCTGTTTGATCGTTCTCACCGAGATCATGGCGCTGCGCAGCGCGCTCGTTCATGGCCTCGGCGGCGTGGCGGTGGCGGCCCTTGCCGGCCTCGTCGACCGCATACAGTTCGCCGGCACCGCGGCACCATCGGAGCCTTCCAGCTATCTGGCGCTCTATCTCGGCGCAGGCGCCATCGGCGGGCTGGTCTACTGGGCGGTTGCGGGCCGCGCGGCGGGGGCGATCTATGAGCGTGACTATTCCGCGCTCAGCGGGCCTGCGTCAGAAGAAGCTTGACGGCAAAGGCGCTCATCACGCCGGCAAAGCTCCAGTCGAAAATCCGCGTGGCGCGTTTTGAACTCTTCAGGAAACCGGCGATGCGCTCGGCGGCGAGGATCATCGGCACCACCAGCGGCGTGGCGATGACGAGGAACCACAGGCCGAGAAACACCAGCTTGCCGCCGGCATGCGGATCGCTCGCGGCGACGAATTGCGGCAGGAAGGTCACGAAGAAGAGGATGATCTTCGGGTTGAGGAGGTTGATCAAAAGCCCCTTGCGGAAGGCCCGGCCGAGCGAGGTGCGCTTCATGGTGGCCGGATCCTGCGTCAGTCCGGCGCCCTTGCGGATGGCATCGACGGCCAGAAACAGAAGATAGCCCGCACCGATCCATTTCAGCAGCGTAAAGGCCTCCGGCGAGGCGCGCAGCAGGGCCGACAGCCCGAAGGCGGCAAAGAGCGTGTGCACGATCATGCCGGTGGAGGCGCCGGCCATGGAGGCAAAGCCGGCCATGCGCCCGTTGGAAACCGTCTGGCCGAGAAACAGCGTCATGTCGGGGCCGGGGGTGATCGTCAGGACGACGACGGCCAGCGTATAGGCGGCAAGGGTTTCAAGGCTGGGCAGGAACTGGACAAGATCGGCAAGCATGGCGGCGGTGACCTTCCAAGGAGGATGGCGCATCCTTCCCACGAAGCGCGGCGCCGCGCCACCCGTTAGCGCTCCCGATCAGGCTCCTCGCGCGGTGTCACGGCATAAAGCCGCGCCGCCTGCCGCCAGTTGCGCGTTTCCTCCTCCGTGATCGGGTCGCGCTCGTCGAGGCGCTCGGGCGCAAGGCCGAAGCTTTCGATGGCGCGCTGGGCAACAAGCAGGAAGGGGCCTTGCAGTGTTGCCGGATCGGCGGGGCGGGTCAGCTCGAAATGGTTGGTCGGCGGGGCACCGTCACGGCGATAGGCGCGTACATCGAGCCCGGTCTCGCGCAGATAATAGACCATCGCGGCGGCGATCTTGCGGTTGTCGATGACGACGGTCGTGACGCCGGCCTCGCTTGCGGCGCGCTCGATCCCGGCCGCGACGATCTCCCAGCCGAACATGTGCTTCATGTTGGTGCGCCGCACGATCATCTGGTCGCTGCGCGCGCCGGCCGAGAACACCAGAACCACCAGCGCAATGCCGCCGAGCAGCGCCGCGTTCCAGGCGATCATACGGCGCCAGCCGAAGCGCAGCATCAGCGCGCTGGCATAAAGCGTCAGCGCGGGAAAGGCGGTTGCCGCCCAGTTGGGGTTGGCGCGCGACAGCCCGGCCTGAAGCGTGAGGACGGTAAGAATCGGCAGGGACAGGAAGAGGACCATGCGGTCGGCCGGAAAGGCCTGGCCCTCGCTTTTCTTCGCAAATCCGCGCCACAGCCCGTAAAGCGCCACGGCAAGGATGATCGGGCCGGCAATGGCGAACTGACTGGCGACGAAACCGAAGAAATCGGCGAGCGCGAAGGACAGGCCGCCGCCTTCGATGTTGTCGCCGGTATGGGCAAAGGTGATGAAGCCGTTCTCGGCATTCCAGAGGATGTTCGGGATGAGGCCGAGAAACCCTGCCAGAAGACCGAACAGCATGTCGGCCCGGCGCAGCGCCGGCCGTGCGGCGGGTGTCAGAACGAGATAGGCCAGCGCCAGCACGGGGAAATAGACCATGGCGTATTTGGCGTTGAGCCCAAGCGCGATGGCGAACGCCAGCATCAGGCCGAAGAGCGCGCTCCGCCCTTCCAGGAGACGGATGAAGGCGTAAAGCGCCAGGGCCCAGAAGAACAGCAGCGGCACATCCGTCGAGATGATGAAGGAAGAGACGGCGACCGCCGGGGCCAGCGCATAGCTCGA
>JAGRKQ010000232.1 GCA_020442235.1 Hyphomicrobiaceae bacterium
CCAGCCCATGGAATTGCCGGTGACGGCGACGACCTCGATGGCATCCGTGTCGATGGCGGCCGCGTCGGCAAGGCTGGCGGCAAAGATCAGCGCCGATGCGTTGTCGCCGCGCGTGTGGACGGCAAGGCTGTAGCCGGCTGCGCCGTCGAGTTCGGCCAGCGTCGGCTGCCCGAGCTGCCGGCGCTCGGCCTCGAAGGGGGCAAGAAGATCGGCCCTGCCGGCATGGTGGCGGGCAAGATAGCCCAACTCCGGCACATTATAGGTGCCGCGTCCGGGGCAGACGACAAGAGCCCTTCTGCGGGTCATGACGCGCGGCCTGCAAGCGTGCGGGCCGCCTGCGCGATGCCGGGCGCGCAAGGAAGCGTTGCCGCATAGGCCGGTCCGGTGGCGATGAAGGAATCTTCAGCCGCGACCCGCGCACTGCGCGTGATGCCGTTCTCTGCAAGAAGCGTCATCAGCGCCTCGCCGATGTTGCCCGAGCGACGGCATTCATCGACGACGAGAACGCTTTTTACGCCGCTTATGGCGTCGAGAATGGCCGCTTCCGGCAAGGGGGCCAGCCAGCGCAAATCGATGATCCGGACAGCCAGGCCATCCTCTGCAAGCGTCTTTCGCGCCTGGTGGGAGAGATAGACGCCGTTGCCATAGGTGAGAATGGCAAGATCGGTCCCTTCGCCCGTGACCCCGATGTCACCGAAGCCGAGGCGTTCGTTCGCCTGCGGATAGACATCCATCCACGCACCGTCCTTCTCGGCGTGAAGATCGCGCATCGGATAGAGCGCAATCGGTTCGAGAAAGACGACGAGCCGGTTTTCCTCGCGCGCCAGACGCACGCATTCGCGCAGCATCAGCGCCGCATCCCGCCCGCGCGAGGGGCAGGCCAGAACAAGGCCGGGAATATCGCGCAGAACGGCAAGCGAATTGTCGTTGTGAAAGTGGCCGCCAAAGCCCTTCTGGTAGCCAAGGCCGGCAATGCGCACGACCATCGGGTTCGTGTATTGCCCGTTGGAGAAGAAGGGCAGGGTCGCCGCCTCGCCGCGGATCTGGTCCTCGGCGTTGTGCAGATANNATAGGCGAGGAACTGGATCTCCGGGACCGGCAGGAAGCCGTTATGGGCAAGGCCGATGCCGAGCCCGAGGATCGACTGCTCGTCGAGAAGCGTGTCGATCACCCGGTCCGCGCCGAAACGGGCCTGAAGCTTCTGCGTAACGCCATAGACGCCGCCCTTGCGCCCGACATCCTCGCCGAAGGCGACAATCTCGGGATGCTCCAGCATCAGGTCCGTGAGGGCGAAATTGATCAACCGGGCCATGGGCTGCGGTTCGTCGAGCGCCTTGAGATCGGCGCCGAAAAGGGCGGCCCGGCGCGCGCTGTCCGGCCCGTTGCCGGATGAGTTTTTGCACTTTGGCGGAACGATCGACGCCATGACCGCGCTGGCGGTTTCGAGGCGCGGCCGCTTGATGGCATCGGCAGCGACCCGCTCAACCCGGTCCAGCGTCTCGTCATAGATCGCCAGCGCGTCCTCGGTCGAAAGCGCGCCGGCGTCGTTCAGGAGGCGCACCGAATGCAGCAGCGGATCGTTGGCCTCGTCCGCCTCGACCTCGGATTTCGCCATATAGGTGGTTGGAACGTCTGCCCCCGCATGACCATAGAGCCTGACGGTCTTGACGTGCAGGAAAACCGGGCGCTTGCGTTCCCGGACAAGGGCCGCGGCAGCCTTTGCGGCCTCAAAGGTTTCAAAGATGTCGAGACCGTTGGCCGTCCGATAGGCGAGGCCGGCACGGTTCCTGAAGCTGGCTTCAATCCATCCGGGCGGCGTGCGCACCGATATGCCGATGCCGTTGTCTTCGCAGACGAAGAGGAGCGGTAGCGGCACCTTCTGATAGGCCGTCCAGCCCGCGGTGTTGAAGGCGCCCTGCGCGGTGGAGTGGTTGGCCGAGGCGTCGCCGAAACTGGCAACAACGATGCCGTCATCGGGAAGACAGCGTCCATCGGGAGCAAGCCGGCGGGCAAGGCCGAGCGAATAGGCCGCGCCGACCGCCTTGGGCAGATGGCTGGCGATGGTCGAGGTCTGCGGCGGGATGAACAGCGCTTTCGAGCCGAGGACCTTGTGGCGGCCGCCGGAGATCGGATCCTCGCTGGAAGAGGCAAAGGAAAGCAGCATGTCCCAGAGGACGGTCTCGCCGGGAACCTGCGCGGCCCGCGCGATCTGGAAGGCAGCGTCGCGGTAATGCAGGAAGGCCATGTCCGTCGGGCGCAGGGCCGCGGCGACGGCCGCCATACCCTCATGCCCGGAAGAACCGATGGTGTAGAACCCCTGGCCGGCCTTCTGCATCGCCCGGCTGGTGCGATCCAGCGCACGGGAGAGCACCTGCGCCCGGAAAATGCCGACAGCCTGTTCGCGGGCAAGAGAACCCGAAGGCGCCGCGCCCGATGGCAGATCACCCGCCTTGACGCGCCGCCGGAAAGCCTCGTGAACGATGTCGGCCCTGTCCAAATCCGCTTCTCCCGGTTTGTCTCTCCGGGCGGAAGGTGACAAGGGTGCGAAGGCTCCGCAACCCTTCTTCCGGCAATCTCAACGCATGGGAGCCAGCGCCTGACGCATGACGGAAAGATTGTGCCGAAGGAGAGCCAGATAGGTCGGGGCCGGGCCATCTGGTCCCGACAACGCGTCGGAATAGAGCGTCCCGCCGATAACGGCATCGGTTTCGCTGGTGATCTGCTGCAACAGGCGTTCGTCGGAGATGTTCTCGAAAAAGACCGCGCGCACGCCTTCCTCCTGGATTTCCTCGATCACATGCGCAAGGTCGTGGGCGCTGATGCTGCCCTCGGTCTCGATGCCGGCGAGCGTCAGGAAATGCAGATCATACGCATGCGCCAGATAGTTGAAGGCGGCATGGGCAGTGACGACGGTCCGTCCGGCCCGGTCGAGGGATGCAGTGAAGCTGCGCCATTCGCCATCAATCGCGAGAATCTCCTGCCGGTAGGCTTCAAGATTGGTCTCATAGACGGCGCTGCCCTGCGGGTCGGCGGCGGAAAGCGCTTCGGCAATCGTTTCGGCATAATGCAGTCCGTTGAGCGGGCTCTGCCAGGCATGCGGGTCCATCGGGCCGTGATCGTGAGGGTCGTGATCGTGCGGCTCATGGGCATCGGGGCCATGATCGGGCTCATGCGCGCCGTGATCGTCTTCGCCCGCCTCGAGAATGGCGGCATGGCGGCTGGCAACGATGACAGGCGCGGATGTCGGCAGACGCTCCAGCCAGCCCTCGAAGCCGAGGCCGTTGACGATGACGAGATCGGCTTCGGAAAGCCGGCGGATGTCGGAGGGGCGGGGCTCGAAGCCGTGCGCATCCTGTCCTGCTTCGATGAGGCTTTCCACCGTCACGCGTTCGCCGCCAATGGCGCGGGCGATGTCGGCGAGAATGGAAAAGCTGGTCACCACCGTCAGCGGCGTGTCAGCCCTGGCGGGAAGCGGCAGGGTGGCAAGGCCGAGCAGGAGCGCGGCAAGGACGGCGCGATAAAGCCGGAAGGGCATCGTTCAGTTCTCCAGATGTGGGCGCGGCATATAGAGCGCGGCAAGGCTGCCGCGCCGCCCGAGCGCCAGTGAGCCGATGAAGACGAGACCGAGGCACAGCACGATGGCCGGTCCGGTCGGGATGTCGAAGTGGAAGGAGAGCAGCAATCCGGCAATGGAGGCCGCCAGAGCAAAGCCGACCGAAAGCGCCAGCATCGCCTTGAGTTCAGCGGCCCAGAAGCGGCTCGCGGCAGCCGGCAGGATCATCATGCCGACGGCCATCAACGTGCCAAGGGCATGGAACCCGCCCACCATGTTGAGAACGGCCAGCGTCAGGAAGCTGAAATGCGCCACCGGTCCCAGGCGGCTGACGGTGCGCAGAAAGGTCGGGTCGACGCATTCCAGAACGAGCGGGCGATAGAGCGCGATCAGCGCCCCGACCGTCAGCGTGGCAATGGTGCCGAGAAGGACGAGCGTATCGTCGCCGAGCGCGAGGATGGAGCCGAAAAGGACGTGCAGGAGATCGACGCTGCTGCCGTTCGCCGCGACCATGACAACGCCGGCGGCGAGCGACAGAAGATAGAAGGACGCGAGATTGGTGTCTTCGCCCTGGGCCGTGATGCGGGTGACGAAACCGGAAAGAAGCGCAACCGCGAGGCCGGCGACAAGGCCGCCCAGCGTCATGGCCGTTACCGAAAGGCCGGCGACCAGAAAGCCTGCGGCAACGCCCGGCAGCATGGCGTGGGCGATGGCATCGCCCGTCAGCGCCATGCGCCGCAGCATCAGGAAGACGCCGATGGGCGCTGCGCCGAGCGAGACGGCAAAACAGGCCAGAAGCGCCCGCCGCATGAAGGCAAAGCTGACGAAGGGATCAATGACAAGGTCGACCATCACGCAGCGTCCTGACCGTGATGGGAGCCATGATGGTCGTGGTCGCAGACCGGCGCATGATCGTCGAAGGCGATTGGCGCATTCCGCGCCCTTGCCAGATTGTCGTCGCTCAACACGGTTTCGGTCGGGCCGAAAGCGATGAGCCGGCGCGAGAACAGCGCCGTCAGGGGAAAGTGTTTCCGGACGGCAGGAAGATCGTGCAGCACGGTGAGGATCGTTTTTCCCGCGCCATGCCATTCGTGAAGCGTTGCCAGAAGCACGGCTTCGCTGGCCGCGTCGACAGCGGTCAGCGGCTCATCGAGAAGCAGGATGTCCGCATCCTGCAAGGCCAGGCGGGCAAACAGCGCACGGCGCAATTCGCCGCCCGACAGCGTGCCGATGGAGCGTTTTGCCAGCGCGTCGATACCAAGACGGCTCAGCGCCTCGCGAACGCGCTGCCACCGCTCGCGGCCGATCCGTCCAAGAGGACCGATCTCGCGCCAGAGCCCCATGGAGACAAAATCTTCAACGGTGATGGGGAAGGCCGTATCGAGTTCGACGCGCTGCGAAAGATAGGCGATGCGCTGGTCCTGCGGCACGCTGAGCGATCCGCCCATCGGTTTCAGAAGGCCGGCAATGCCTTTGAGCAGCGTCGTCTTTCCGGCCCCGTTCGGCCCGACGATGGCCACCAGGGCGCCGTCCTCGATGGTGAGGTCGAGATGATGCACGGCCGGGTGGCGATCATAGCCGAGCGTCAGGTTGGAAAGCACAAGGGCCATGGCGAAACCGTGCAGAATGAGGGCATGATGGTGCAGGCGGCGTTGCCCGTCTTCGATAAATGTAATAGTATAACATTACAGATCAGGCAAGGGAGGATCATGAGGCCGGCATGACGCGGGGCGGACGCAATCAACAGACCGTTCTTTCCGCCTTGCAGAAGGCGGAGCGGCCCATGACGGCCTACCAGATCCTGGAGACTGTGCGCGATGCCGGCATTTCCGCGCCGCTGACCGTTTACCGCGCGCTGGAGCGCCTGCAGCAGGACGGGCAGGTGCATCGCCTTGAAAGCCTCAATGCCTATCTGCCCTGCTGCCAGAGCCACGGTTGCGCTCCGCATCAGGGCCGCGATGCGCCGGTTTTCGTCATTTGCGAGCGGTGCGGCATGGCGGAGGAAATCGTCGACGCCGCTGTCGGCAATGCCCTGCGGCAGCTGTCGGAAACCCGCGGGTTTCGTGTTGCAGCCGTCTCCATCGAGGTGAAGGGGCTGTGCGCCTCCTGTAAGAATGCGGCAGGCTGATTCTGGCAAAGAATCAGCGGCGCGATACGGGTGAAAGCGACATGAACTGGGGGCTCTGCGGTGATGGCGCCGCGCGGTTGAAGGCTGAGGGCGCGCGCTGTGCGCAGTTGAATCTGCGCGGCCTGTTTGCGGCGGACCCGCAACGCTTTCAGCGGTTCTCCTTCCGCCATGGCCCGTTCCTGATCGACCTCTCCAAGGAACTGCTGGATGAGGCGGCGCTGGCTGCCCTGCTGGCGCTGGCGGACGAAGCAGGTGTTGCCACGTTCCGCGATGCCATGGCAGCGGGCAACATCATCAACGTCACCGAGGGGCGGGCGGCGCTCCACATGGCCCTGCGCGACAGCGTGCCGGCGCCTGAGGGCTGCGACGTTGCAGGAACGCGCGCGCGCTTTTGCGCCTTTGCCGAGGATGTGCGGTCCGGCCGGGCGGCAGGAACGGCGGGCGCCTTCACCGATGTCGTCAACATCGGCNNNCGGCGGCTCAGATCTCGGCCCGGTCATGGCCGTGCGTGCCCTTGCGCCCGATCACGACGGGCCGCGTGTGCATTTCGTCTCCAATGTCGACGGTGCACACCTTCAGGACACGCTGAAAGAGCTGGATCTGGTCCGCACGCTGTTCATCGTCGCCTCCAA